>NZ_JBILJQ010000129.1:0-7052 GCF_044377145.1 Aquimonas sp. | reverse complement strand
TGGCCTGTCGAAAACCTCGCCGGCATCCCTGCCGGCGACCCTTCGGGCGGATCGACCGCCTCCCGCCGCTCCCCAGGGGCCCCGGGTAGAGCGCGGGCGTCGTGCCCGCAGAAGCTGGAGCGAAGCCACAGCCACAGCCACAGCCACAGCCACAGCCACAGCCACAGCCACAGCCACAGCCACAGCCGAAGCTGGAGCTGGAGCTGGAGCCGAAGCTGGAGCGCTCATAGGGTGGGTCTCGACCCACCGGAGCGACATGCCGGCCCGGTGTCGGCGTCGATGTCTCCTGTCCTCGATCGATTCCGCGAGGACGGTGTCGCCCTCTACCGCCCCGGCTGCGGTGCGCGCGCCGCGGCGAGTACGCGTAGTTCGATCGCACCGGCGCGTTTGCAGGCGCGGCAGGCTTCCAGCATTGAGCTGCCGGTGGTGATGACGTCGTCGATCAGCAGAACGCGCAGACCGCGCATATCGGGGTGGGCGGTGAATGCGCCGCGAAGGTTGCGGCGGCGGGCGATGGCGTCGAGGCCGGTTTGTGGCGCAGTGTCGCGGGTGCGCTGCAGCAGCTCGGGGCGCAGCGGCAGCTGCAGCGCCTTCGTCAGCGGGCGCGCCAGTTCCAGCGCCTGGTTGTAGCCGCGGCTGCCCAAGCGGCGGCGATGCAGGGGCAGCGGCACCAGCACGTCGATCCCGGCGGCGAGCGTGTGCAGCCGCGGGTCTTGCAGCATCAGGCTCGCCAACAATTGGCCGCAGGCGAGGCTGCGGTTGAACTTGAAGCGCGGCAGCCAGCGGTCGATCGGGTCGGTGTAGACGAAGCTCGCCAGCGCTGCTGCCGACGCCGGCGGGCGGCGCTTCAGGCAACGGCCGCAGGCCGCTGCGGGCTGCGGCAGCGGCAGGGCGCACAGCGGACAGGCGCAGCTGTTGTGCGGCAGGCTGGCGCGGCAATCGGCGCAGAGATCCTCGCCGGCGGCGCCCGGCGCGCCGCAGTGCAGGCAGCGTGGCGGCAGCAGCAGGTGGCTGAGCGCTTGCGTGGCGGTGGCCCACCAGGGTCGTGCTGAGTTCAAGTTGACAGTACTCTCAGGGGTTTCCAGACTTCCGCCTCTTTGTCCGCGCCCGCGCGGGGAGTTTCAAGCATGTCGTTCGACCTCCGCCACGACTGGACCCGCGAGCAAGTGCTCGCTCTGTTCAACCTGCCCTTCAACGAACTGCTGTATCAGGCCGCCAGTGCGCACCGTCGGCATTTCAACCCGAATGAGGTGCAGATCTCCACCCTGTTGAGCGTCAAGACCGGCGGCTGCCCGGAGGACTGCAGCTACTGCCCGCAGGCCGCCCGCTACGCGACCGGCCTGAACGCGCACAAGCTGATGGACCTCGATGCCGTGCTGGAGAAGGCCAAGGCCGCCAAGGCCGCCGGCGCGACGCGTTTCTGCATGGGGGCTGCCTGGCGCGCGCCGAAGGACCGCGACGTCGAGAAAGTCGCGGCGATGATCGAAGGCGTCAACGCGCTGGGCCTGGAAACCTGCGCCACGCTCGGCATGCTCACGCCCGACCAGGCCCAGCGCCTGAAGAATTCCGGCCTCGCCTACTACAACCACAACCTCGACACCGCGCCCGAGTTCTACGACAGCGTGATCAGCACGCGCGAGTACGACGATCGATTGAACACGCTGGAGCAGGTGCGCAGGGTCGGCATGAAGACCTGCTGCGGCGGCATCGTCGGCATGGGCGAAACCCGTGAGCACCGCGCCGGCCTGCTGCAGACCCTGGCGACCCTGCCGACCCATCCGGAGTCGGTGCCGATCAATCGTCTGGTGCAGGTGCCGGGGACGCCCCTGCACGGCACCGAGGCGATCGATCCGCTGGAGTTCGTGCGCACCATTGCTGTGGCGCGGATCGTGATGCCGGCCTCGATGGTGCGGCTGTCGGCCGGCCGCGAGGAGATGTCGGACGAGCTGCAGGCGCTGTGCTTCCAGGCCGGCGCCAACTCGATCTTCTACGGCGAGAAGCTGCTGACCACGGGCAACCCGGACACCGCCAAGGACCAGGCGCTGTTCGCGCGCCTGGGCTTGGTTCCGATGCCGGCGCCCGAGCGTGGCGAGCACGTGCACCTTGATCTGAACGCGGTCGAGTCCGCGGCCTGAGCCGCAGCCATGACCCGACCCTCACTGCTGCACACTCTCGCCACTGCGCGCGCCGAGCGCGCCGCCGATGGCCGTACGCGCGCGCGTCGAACGGTGCAGCAGGCGGAGGGCGTGCGAGTGAGGATCGACGGCCGCGAGCTGCTGAACTTCTGCAGCAATGACTACCTTGGCCTGGCGCAGCATCTGGCAGTGATCAGCCGGCTGCAGGAGGCTGCCGCTTGGCACGGTGTGGGCGCAACAGCCTCGCACTTGGTCTGCGGCCACCACCTTGAGCACGCGGCGCTGGAACAGGAGCTGGCCGCGTTTCTCGGCTACCCGAAGGCGCTGCTGTTCGGCTCCGGCTACCTGGCCAACCTGGCCGTGCTGCAAACCCTGCTGAGCAGCGACGATCTGTGCGTGCAGGACCGCTTGAACCATGCCTGCCTGATCGACGGTGCGCGCCTCGCCGGCTGCGCGTTGAAGCGCTATCCGCACGGCGATGCCGAGGCCGCGCTGCGGCAGCTGCGCACGCGTCCCGAGGCAGCCGCCCTGCTCGCCACCGACGGCGTGTTCAGCATGGACGGCGACATCGCGCCGCTGCAGCAGCTGGCCCTGGTGGCGCGTTCGGAGAACGCCCTGCTCTACGTCGACGATGCCCATGGTTTCGGCGTGATCGGCCCAGGCGGGCGCGGCAGTGTGGCGGCGGCGGGATTGAATGTGCGCCAGGTGCCGCTGCTGATGGTGACTCTGGGCAAGGCGCTTGGCGGCTATGGTGCGGCGGTCTGCGGCGCGCCGGAAGTCATCGATGCGATCGCCGAAAGCGCGCGGCCCTATATCTACACCACTGCCTTGCCGCCCGCGCTGGCGGCGGCCAATCGGGCGGCGCTGAAGGCGGTGCAGGACGAGCCGTGGCGGCGCTACCACTTGGCCGGCTTGATCGCGCGCTTCAGCCGCGGTGCGCGGCGGCTGCGGCTGCCGGTGGTGGAATCCTCGACCGCGATCCAGCCGCTGCTGGTCGGCGACAACGCGGCTGCGCTGGCGGCCTCGAAGACGCTCGAAGCGCGCGGGCTGCTGGTCGCCGCGATCCGCCCGCCGACCGTGCCCGAGGGCAGTGCGCGCCTGCGCATCACCCTGTCGGCGGCGCACAGCGACAACGATATCGATCGCCTGCTTGAAGCCTTGGCGAGCCTGGGGTTGGGCAATCGGGATTCGGGATTGAACGCGCCGACACACGGCGAGAGTTCAGTACGCGCCGAAACCAAAGCCCAGCCCTGATCCCGCCTCGACAGCGGCTACTCATTCAAGACTCCCGCGCTCCCACTCGTGCACATCCAAATCCTGGGCCACGGTGCCCCGCTCGTCCTGATTCACGGCTGGGCCATGCACAGCGGCGTGTTCGCGCCCTTGATCGAACGCCTGGCCGAGCACCACGAACTGCATCTGGTCGATCTGCCCGGGCACGGCCACAGCGATGAGCGAGGTGCCGCGGTGGATCTGTCGAATGCCGCCGCGCGCATCGCCCAGGCCACCCCGCCGGCGCCGTGGCTGGGCTGGTCGCTGGGCGGCCTGATCGCGCTGCAGGCTGCCGCGGAACAGCCCGGGCGCGTGCAGGGCCTGATCGCGATCGCCAGCTCGCCGCGCTTCGTGCGCGGTGCGGACTGGCTGCAGGCGGTATCTGCGGAAATCTTCGAGCAGTTCGCCGACGAACTCGGCCGCGACTACCGGCGCACCCTGGAGCGTTTCCTGACCCTGGAGACCGTCGGCAGCGAGCACAGCCGCGAGGCGCTGAAGGCACTGCGCGACTGCATGTTCGTGCGTGGCGAGCCGGCGCAGGAGGCACTGCTGCAGGGCCTGGCCATGCTCGGTCATCTCGACCTGCGCAATGAACTCGCCGTGCTCGACCTGCCCAGCCTGTGGATCGCTGGCCGCCGCGACCGCCTGGTGCCGCCTGCGGCGATGCGCGCGGCGGCCGAGTTGGCGCGGCACGGTCAGTACCTGTGCATCGAAGGCGCCGGCCACGCGCCCTTCATCAGCCATGTCGATGCCGTGGTTGCCGCGGTGCTGGACTTCGTGGGCGGGTTGGACTGAGGTCTACGCGCGAGCGCTGGCGGCCGATGACGAAGATCGAATCGTTCACGCGCTTTCGAATCCCGAATTCCGGCCCTCTGCTACAGCGCCCGCCAGGCCGCCACCAGTTCCCGCGTATGCGCATGCTCCGGGTGCTCCAGCAGCTGCGCGGTCGGGCCGATCTCGACCATGTGGCCTTCGAACATCACCGCAGTACGCTGCGCCAGTTCGGCAGCCACGCCGGGGTCGTGGGTGATGAACAGCAAGCTGAGTTCGCGCTCGGCCTGCAGGTGCAGCAGCAGCTGAAGGATCTGGCGCCGGCTGATGCTGTCGAGCGCGCTGACCGCCTCGTCGCAGATCAGCAGGCTGGGCTTGAGGATCAGCGCGCGCGCGATCGCGATGCGCTGGCGCTGGCCGCCGGAGAACGCATGTGGATAGCGTGACAGCGCATCGGGCTGAATGCCGACTTCGTTCAACGCCTGCACAAGCTCCGCGTACACAACCGGCCGGCCATGCAGGCGCAGCGGTTCGGCCAGTACCTCGGCGATGCGCTGACGCGGGTCGAGCGAGCTGTACGGGTCCTGGAACACCATCTGCGCCTGTGGACGCTGCGCCCGCAGCGCCGCCGATGACAAGCCGCGCAGCTCGATGCCAGCCAGCTGCACGGCGCCCTGCTGCTGCGCCTCGCTGAGCTGCAGCAGGCCGCGCGCCAATGAGCTTTTACCGCTGCCCGAGGCACCCAGCAGGGCCAGCGACTCGCCGCGCCGCAGGCTCAAATCGAGCGGCTGCACGGCCGGCTGCGGGCTGCCGCGGTAGCGCAGGCTGAACTCGTTCAGCTGCAGCACGACGGGTGCATCCGTCGCCGCAGTGGACGGCATCGGCAGCGCGACGCGTGCCGCCAGCAGGGCGCGGGTGTAAGCCGACTGCGGCGCCGCCAGTACCGTCGCAGTCGGCCCGGCATCCACCACGCGGCCGTTCTGCAGCACGATCAGTTGATCAGCCAGCCGCGCCGCCACAGCGAGGTCATGGCCGATAAAGATCAGCGCCAGACCGCGCTCGCGACGCAGCCGCTGCAGCAGTTCAAGAATGTCGTGCTGGCTGAGCAGGTCGAGCGCGCTGGTGGCCTCATCGGCGATGAACAGTTCGGGGTTGCCGGCCAGGGCCAGCGCCAGCATCACCCGCTGTCGCTGGCCGCCCGACAGCTGATGCGGATAGGCGCGCAGGAAGCGCATGCAGGTTTGTTCGCTGCCCTCGACCAGCCCCACTTCGCGCAGCGCATGCTCAGCCGCCTGATCGAGCGCGTCACCGCCCAGGCCGCGCAGCGCGCGCAGGGTTTCGCGCAGCTGGGCGCCGATGCGCCGCAATGGATGCAGGCTGGCCAGCGGATCCTGGAACACCAGGCCGATGCGCCGGCCGCGCACGCCCTCGGGCAGCGGTGTACCGAGATCAATGCGCTGCTCGCCGAGCACCAGTTCACCCCGTGCACTCAGGCCCGGGGACAGCAGACCGCTGAGTGCGAGCGCGCTGAGGCTTTTACCCGAGCCGGAGCCGCCGATCAGGCCCAGGCACTCGCCCGGTGCCAGCGCGAAGTCGAGCGGGCCGATCCTGGCGCCGGTGGGCAACTGGATGCACAGGCCGCGCACCACCAGCGCATCGGCGGGCTGCGGCGCGCGGCTGCGGGTGGCCGGCGCAGAAGTTGTTGCTGTGTCGAACGAAGGCTCGTGCGTCGCAGCCGGCTCTGCAGCGGCCGCCGACGCTGCAGTCAAACGCGGATCCAGCGCATCGCGCAGCGCCTCGCCCAGGCGCTGGAAGCTGAGCAGCAGCACGCACAGCAGGGCGGCCGGAAACAGCAGGGTCCAGGGCGCGGTGTCGAGCTCCTGCGCGCCCTCGCCGAGCAATGCGCCGAGCCCGGCATAGGGTTCTTCCAGGCCCAGGCCAAGGAAGCCGAGAAAGCTCTCGATCAGCACCACATTCGCAGCGATCAGGCCGGCATAGACCAGAGCCAGGCCGAGCAGATTCGGAATCACGTGATGGCGCAGCAGATCGAAGCTGCCGGCGCCGGCCGCACGCGCGGCCAGCACGAAGGGCGCCTCACGCAGGCGCGCGGCCTCGGCGCGCATCAACCGTGCGAGATCGATCCAGGCCTGGCCGGCGATCGCCGCCAGCAGCAGGCCGAGCGAGCGCTCGAACAGCGCCAGCAGCAGGATCACGATCAGCAGAAAGGGCAGGGCGGACAGCACGTCCAGCGCGCGCATCAGCACGCGCTCAATGCGGCCGCCGCGCAGCCCCGCGTAAGCGCCATACAGCACACCGATGATCAGCGCCGCGGCGGTGGCGAGCACGCCGATCAGCAGGGACATGCGCAGACCCAGCAGACTGCGCGCCAGCACATCGCGGCCGATCGCATCGGTGCCGAACCAGTGCCGCCACGACGGCGGTTCGGACAGCGCGTTCCAGTCGGGCTTCCAGCCGGCATCGGTGCCGAGCAGCAGTGGGCCGAGCACCGACACCACGGCCAGCGCGCCGAGCAGCCACAGCAGTCGGCGCACCGGCGCAAGCCAGGGCAGCGAGTGGCAAGGGGTCAGGGGCAGGATAGAAGCGACCATCGCCGCGCAGGATACGTGGGCCCGATCCGCTTCAACCAGACAAGTGCGTTCGCAAGCTCTCCGCTGCTCAAGGAGCCCGCGCGATAGCGGTGAAGTGTCGTCGACGGCTTGGTCTTGCAGCCCGGCACAGGCAGAGGACGCAGCGGAACGCGTCAACCCCTTTGAGACAGCCTGTTCACCAGATAGCTGTCATTCGTTCTCCTGAGTGGCGGATTCGCTCATGCTTGCGATCTCGTTGCTTCCGAGTTCACTGGGCAGGGTCACG
>NZ_JBILJQ010000013.1:0-82612 GCF_044377145.1 Aquimonas sp. | reverse complement strand
CCATCGTGACCCTGCCCAGTGAACTCGGAAGCAACGAGATCGCAAGCATGAGCGAATCCGCCACTCAGGAGAACGAATGACAGCTATCTGGTGAACAGGCTGTCTCAAAGGGGTTGACGCGTTCCGCGTCGATGCCGAAAGGGGAGCAGTCGAGGTGACGAGGACGCACTCAAGCGGAGCCCAAGGGGGCTGACATGACGGCATGACTGACGCAAAGGCATGACTCTCCGTTAAGCCGCCTTGCCCGCCAGCGCGCCCAACAAGTCCCTCGCCGTCCGCAGCCGCGATGACGCATCCGGCAGCTCGAGCTTGAGTTTGAGTTTGTCCGGCCCCTCCATCGCGAACACGCGGGGTTGGCCCTGGATCAGTTTGATCATGGTCATCGGGTCGATCTTCGGTTGCTTCTCGAACTGGATGCGGCCGCCGCGGTCGCTCAGGTCGAGTTTCTTGATGCCGAGGGCGGTGGCGTCGAGTTTGAGTTCGGTGATCGCGAACAGGTGTTTGGCGGGGTCGGGCAGCAAGCCGAAGCGATCGACCATCTCGACCTGCAGCTCGTGCAGGGCGTCGCGATCTCGTGCGCTGGCGATGCGCTTGTAGAGGGTCAGGCGGGTGTGCACGTCGGGCAGGTAGTCGTCGGGGATCAGCGCCGGAATGTGCAGCACCACTTCGGCACCATGGTTGCTGTGGCCGTCGAGGTCGGGGATCTTGCCCTGCTTGATGCTGCGCACCGCGCGCTCCAGCAGCTCGGTGTAGAGGCTGAAGCCGACCTCGGCGATCTGGCCGCTCTGGCCTTCGCCCAGCAGCTCACCGGCGCCGCGGATTTCAAGGTCGTGCGTGGCAAGCGTGAAGCCGGCGCCCAGCTCTTCCAGCGAGGCCAAGGCTTCCAGCCGCTTCTCGGCATCCTTGGTGATCGACTTGCGATCCGGGATCACGAGGTAGGCGTAGGCGCGGTGGTGGCTGCGGCCGACGCGGCCGCGCAGCTGATGCAGCTGGGCCAGGCCGAAGCGATCAGCGCGGTTGATGATGATGGTGTTGGCGCTGGGGATGTCGATGCCGCTTTCGACAATCGTGGTACACAGCAGAACATTGAAGCGCTGGCGGTGGAAGTCGAGCATCACCTGTTCCAGCTCGCGTTCGGGCATCTGGCCGTGGGCGATGCGCATGCGCGCTTCGGGCACCAGCTCCATCAGCTCGCGCTGCATGCGCTCGATGTTCTCGACCTCGTTGTGCAGGAAGTAGACCTGGCCACCGCGCGCGAACTCGCGCTGGAAGGCCTCGCGCAGCTGGGCGGCGTCCCACTGGGTGATGAAGGTCTGCACGGCCAGGCGATGCGCAGGCGGCGTCGCGATGATGCTGAGGTCGCGCAGGCCGCTCATCGCCATGTTGAGCGTGCGCGGGATCGGTGTGGCGGTCAGGGTCAGCAGGTGCACTTCGGCGCGCAGGGCCTTCAGCGCTTCCTTCTGGCGCACGCCGAAGCGCTGCTCCTCGTCGACGATCACGCAGCCGAGGTCCTTGAACTTCACATCACCCTGCAACAGGCGATGGGTGCCGACGATCACATCGATCACGCCGTCGGCGAGCTTCTCCAGTTCGGCCTTGATCTCCTTGGTCGATTTGAAGCGCGACAGCACTTCGACCCGGATCGGCCAGTCGGCAAAGCGGTCGCGGAAGTTGCGATAGTGCTGCTCGGCCAGCAGGGTGGTCGGCACCAGAATGGCGACCTGGCGGCCGGCCATCGCGGTGACGAAAGCCGCGCGTACGGCGACTTCGGTTTTGCCGAAGCCCACGTCGCCGCAGACCACGCGATCCATCGGCAGGCTCGACTGCAGATCGGTCAGCACGGCCTCGATCGCCTGCAGCTGGTCAGGGGTCTCCTCGAACGGAAAGCCGGCCGCGAACTGCTCGTACTGCGGGCGTTCGATGTCGATCGCCAGGCCCTGGCGCGCCTGCCGCCGAGCCTGGACTTCCAGCAGCTCGGCGGCGACATCGCGGACTTTCTCCGCGGCCTTGCGGCGCGCCTTCTCCCACACTTCGCCGCCGAGCGAATGCAGAGGGGCCATTTCGGGCGACGCGCCGCTGTAGCGGCTGACCAGATGCAGCTGCGCCACCGGCACGTAAAGCTTGTCGCCCTTGGCGTACTCGATCGCCAGGAACTCGGCCTTCTGGCCGCCGACATCGAGCACCTCCAGCCCGCGGTAGCGGCCGACGCCGTGATCCTCGTGAACAATCGGCGCGCCGATCGACAGCTCGGCGAGGTCGCGGATGATCGAGTCGGGTTCGCGGCCGGCGCGCTTGCGGCGGCGGGTCTGGCTGGCGCGTTCGGGGAACAGCTGGCGCTCGGTCAGCACGCACAACGCGGGCTCGGTGACCGCGAAGCCGTCGTCAAGCGCGGCCACGGTGATCGCATAGCGCGGCGCGTCCGTGGCGCTGGCAAAGGCTGGCCAGTCGGCAACCGTGACCGGCCGTAGATCCAGCGCCGACAACTGTTCGATCAGGGCTTCGCGGCGGCCGGCGGAATCGGCGGCGATCAGCACGCGGCCGGGGTAGCTCATCAGCAGCGAGCGCAGCGCAGTGCCGCTGGGTTCGTTGGCGCTGGTGATCGGCACCGTCGGTGCCGGCGCATCGCCCAGCGCCTGTGCGTCCTCGAAGCGCGCGTGCTGGCTGCCGCAGATCTCGATCCGGCGCACGGCATTCAATTTTTGCCGCAGCAGTTCCGGCGGCAGGAAGAGTTCCTCCGGCGGCAGGACCGGGCGCTCGACATCGTGGCGGCGCTGCTCATAGCGGTCGTTGGTCTGTTTCCAGAACGCCTCGGCGGACTCCAGCGCGCTGTCGCCAACCAGACACAGCGCGTCGCTGCCGAGGTAGTCGAACAGGCTGGCGGTGGCCTCGAAGAACAGCGGCAGGTAGTACTCGATGCCGGCCGGCGCCGAGCCTTCCTTCAGGTCCTGATACAGCGCGCAGCGGCGTGGGTCGATCGGAAACCGCTCGCGCAGCAGCCCGCGGAAGCGCTTGGTGGCGGCCTCATCCAGCGGGAATTCACGCGCCGGCAGCAGGCGCACATCGCGCACCTTGTGCTGGCTGCGCTGGGTCTCGGGGTCGAAGGTGCGGATCGAGTCGACTTCGTCATCCAGCAGCTCGATGCGATAGGGCTCGGGGCTGCCCATCGGAAAGATATCGAGCAGGGCGCCGCGCACCGCGAAGTCACCCGGGTCCAGCACCTGCGGCACATTGCGGTAGCCGGCCGACTGCAGGCGCAGGCGTTCGGCGTCGAGGTCCAGCCGCTGGCCGGTGGAAACCACCAGGCCGCTGCCGCTGATGAAGCTCGCTGGCGCCAGCCGCTGCATCAGGGTGGCGATCGGCACCACCAGCAGGCCGCGCTGGGTCGCCGGCAGCCGGTACAGGGTCGCGATGCGCTGGCTGACGATGTCGGCGTGCGGGCTGAACTGGTCGTAGGGCAGGGTTTCCCAGTCGGGGAAGTGCAGCACCGGCAAATCGCGCGCGAACACCTGCAGTTCGGCTTCCAGCGCGTGCGCACCGAAGGTGTCGCGGGTGATCGCGACCAGCAGGCCGGTGTGGCGCGTGGCGGCCTGGGCCACGGCAAGCGCAAGCGCGCTGCTGCTGGCCGGCGCGCGCCAGAACGCGCGTTGCTGGCCGGGCGCCGGCAGGGGAGGGCTGAGAAGGCTGGGGCTGGACGGGCTCAAGAGGATTTCCGTGATGCTTGAAGGGCCGGCGTGCGCGGCTTGGCATGCGGCTGGCCGGCAAGTTTAGTCGCCGCCGGTGGGATGCGACCGTCAAGGTGGGATGCCGCGCTACACTTCGGCCGCCCGCCATGCCGCGACGAGAGTCCCGTCGAGCAATGTCAACGCTTACCGATCGCCATCAGCTCACCCATCTGCTGCACGCCTGGAGTGCCGGGCAAGACGGCGCCGCCGATGCGGTGTTCGCGCTGGTCTACGACCGCATGCGCCAGCTGGCGGCCAACAAGCTGCGCTTGGGCGGCAACGCGGGCATTGAGCCGACCGAGCTTGCCAATGAGCTGGTCATCAATCTGCTGGAGGCTGATGTCGACTGGGTCGACCGCGCGCATTTCTTTCGGACGGTGGCGGTGGCGATGCGCAACCTGCTTTGCGATATGGGCCGCAAGCAGTCGGCGGCAAAGCATGGCGGCGGCCAGTTCCGGATCACCCTGCGCGCGGCCGAGAACGAGCCCGCACCCGAATTCGCCCAGGCCGAAGCCCTGCACGATGCGCTGCTTGAGCTGCGCCAGAACGACCCGCGCAAGGCCGACGTGGTCGAGCTGACCTATCTGGTCGGGCTCGATCACGAGCAGGTGGCAAAGGTGCTCGATGTGTCGCTGGCGACGGTCAATCGCGATCTGCGCTTCGCGCGCGCGTATCTGCGCGATCGCATCGACGGCTGAGGTCGGCATCTCGCCCGTGGCTGCGCCTACGAGGCCTCGATGTTCGTCGGTGCCAGCGGCTGCCAGTCGCCGTTGCGAAGCTGCTCAAGCCCGGAGAACCCGCGCTTGTAGTCCATCTTCGGATGGCCCTGCAGCCAGAAGCCGAGGTACAGGTGCGGCAGCCCGAGCCGGCGCGCCCAGTCGATCTGGCGCAGGACGCAGTAGGTACCCAGGCTGCGACGTGCGGCGTTGGGGTCGTAGAATGTGTAGACCGCAGACATTCCGTTCTGAAGCACATCAGTCACTGCGACTGCCACGAGTTGGCTGGCGTCGCTCAGGGTGAGGAAGCGCGTCGGGCTCCAGGTGGCTTTGAGGAAGGCATCGAAATCTTCCGGGCGGGGATCGTCCATGCCGCCCTTGGGATGGCGCGAGGCCAGATAGCGGCGATAGAGATCGAACAGCGCGGGTGCCCGATCCGGCGCTACCTCGGCTGCGACCAGGTCCGTATTGCGCTGGTTGCAGCGACGCTGGTTGCGATTCGGGCGGAACGCCTGCACGTCGATACGCACCGGCACACAGGCCATGCAGGTCGCGCACTGGGGGCGATACACATGACCGCCAGAACGCCGGAACCCTTGCGCCAGCGCGACCGGATACACATGGGGCAGAGCGCGGCTGTCGGGATCCAGCACGATGTCGCGGGCGCGCCGCTCGGGCCAGTAGCCACAGGCATGCTCGGCGGTCTGGAATACCCGGATCTGGTTGGCGGCCGTCATGTGCCCTCGATTCAGACGGGTGGCGCTGCCGTCAACATGCCGACTCCCAGCGCCAGCACGCCCAGCAACATGCCCGCCAGCATGCTCCAGATCGCGTAGCGGCGCTCGTCGGCGCGCTCGATCTCGGCACGGCCGGGGTCGCGGCGGCGCTCGATCTCGTGCCGCCGTTCCAGCAGGCGCGGCAGCCACAGCAGGTTCATCGCGCCAACCGCGGTCATCATCACGATGAAGACTACGCCCGGGGCCATTGCATCGCCGTCCATGCCGGCGAAGAACATGCCGGCGGCGAACAGCACGACCACCGCGATAGCCACCGCCGAGTAGCGCGTCAGCGAGCGCTTTTCCTCATCGTCGATGGCGGTGATCCAGTAGCGGCGTACGCCGAGCACCACGCCGGCGATCCCCGCCAGCAGTGCGAACAGCGCACCACCGGCTGCGCCCAACAGCAGCTTGCCGGCGCCCTTGCCGGCATTGGCACCGCCAAACAGCAGTTTGGAAAAGCCCTTGCCGACGCCGCCAGCGGCCAGGCCGAGTTTCTTGCCGGCCAGTGCACCGCCGGCCGCGGCACCGGCCGCCATCGCGGCGCCAGGCGTCAGGCTCAGGCCACCGATCACCAGTGCGGTAAACGCGATACCGGGTGCACTGGTGCGGGCGAAGTCGCCGATCCGCTTCAGCATGTCCTGGCGCAGCGAATCGCGGGCCCGCTGCAGGCGCTTGCGAACGGCGGCGTCCTGCATGCCGAGCAGGGCGGCGACCTGCTTGGACGACTGCCCCTCGCGGTAGTAGATGAGCAGGATCTCGCGGGTGTCCTCCGGCAGTTCGTCGATCAGCTCGGCGACGATCTGTTCTTCGTGCTGTCGCGACAGCAGGTCGGGGGTGTCCGGTGTGGGGTCGGCCACCACGGCGAGGATGTCATCCATGTCGCCGTTGTAGCGCTTCTCGCTGGCGCGGCGGCGCAGGTGGTCGCGGGCCAGGTTGCGGGTGATCTGGCGTAGCCAGGGCAGGAAGCTCGAGGTGTTGCGCAGCTGCGGCAGATTGTTCCAGGCATTGATGAAGGCGTCCTGGGCGATGTCCTGGCTGGTCGGCACATCGCGGACGATCGCCAGGGCGATCGCGGTCACCGAATTCTGGCTGGCCGCCACGATCCGCCCGAACGCTGCGCGGTCACCGCTGCAGGCGCGGGGCAAGTGTTCTGAGACGATGCTGTCGAGGGCTTCTGCGCTCATGGAGGGCTTCTGGCTGTGGGCGATGCGGGGCTGACGCCGGCTGGGCTGCGGTGTGACAGCGGCCCTGCGCATGGTCGGCTGCGCCCCCTCTGCCTGCAAGCGCGGAGCAATGATCTGTGCACTGTGGTGCGACGCGTTCTCTTGTCAGGTCGTTCCGGAAGAGCCTTTGAAGGTCCTTGTCCGTGCGGTCGCAAGCAACTGCAGAAAGTCATGGCCGACCAAGGTCATGTACGGACAATGGCGTTACTCAGTGGAATGAGGTGATCCAGCTTCTTTTTGCGCATGAACAACTTGAGCTGTGTAAATGTCTGTCAATGTAGGAATTTCGCACTCGCACCCGCGCCGCTGCTGATGTTCTGCTACGCACGCGGCGGATCTGGAATGGAACATGCATGCCATCGCCGCGAGGCGGCGTGATGGTCAAAAGGTTGACGAGACGGGATCTGCGTTCGAGGTTCCCGGATCATCCCGCCGCTGAAGTGCATCTACCCAATCGGTATAAGACCATGACAAAACGAAAAGCAGAGTCCAACGAAACTGCCGCGGCGATTGCTGACGTCGCCTCGGCCACCCTTCCGGCGGGCACTTCCCGCCTTGATGATCTGATCGGTCTGTCCCTGCGCCGGGCCGAATCTGCTGCGTCCGAGCATCTGGCGGCGCAGCTCAATGCCCACGACAGCACGCCCACCCGCATGATGGCGTTGATGATCGTGGCCGAACGTCCGGGCCTGAAGCTGGTGGATCTGGCACGCGCCCTCGGTATCGCCCGCTCCGGCGCGGTGGTACTGGTGGACGAGCTGGAAAACCGTGGCCAGGTCAAGCGCCGTCCGATGCCGGGCGACCGTCGCGCACACAGCCTGGTGTCCACTCCGCGTGGCCTGAAGGCGCTTGAGAAGCTGGTCGACGTCGCCAAGACGGCCGACGAAAAAGTGTTCGAGACGCTGGGCCCGCGTGATCGCCAGGCCTTGTTGAAACTGCTGTCGAAGCTGGCTCCGCTGCCGGTTTGATTTGCGGAGTGCGGCGGGAGGCAACTCCCGCCGCGCCGGTCGCGCCGGGCACTACGCGCGACCGCTGCCGGCGGAACCGATCTGCCGGGCTCCCGCTCTCAGGCAAACGCCAAGCGCACTGCATGCAGGGTGGCCAGCGCGACCACCAGCAGCAACAGGCCAATCCGCAGCTTGCGATGCATCGAGACACGCTTGGTTGCCGGCGTGATCTGCGTTTGCTGACCCTCCGCGCTCACAAGTGACTCAACGCGGCCAACATTCAGTAGCCCTGCGTCGGACATCAGCTGCCGCGCCTGGGTGATGTCGGCACCGTTTACGATCCACAGTGCGGGCTCCGGGCCCGATTCGTCGGTGAAACTGAACTGTCCCCGACGGTTGCCTTTGTAGGCTCTGCGTTCGCTGATGTAGGTCTCGATGCCCGCTTCGTTCAGCATGCGGGCAACGCCTTCGACTGTTTCCAGCCGGCGTGAGCGGAAGATCTGGCGCATTACGCGGCCCTCGGGTGTCGGTTGCGGTTCACGCTTCGTCCTTGAGCAGGCGGATCAGCCCTTCCTGGGCGGTGGACGCCACCAGCACTCCGTCGCGCGTGTAGAAACTGCCGCGAGCAAGGCCACGTGCGCCGTGCGCGCTGGGGCTGTCGCAGGCGTACAGCAGCCATTCGTCGACGCGGAACGGGCGGTGGAACCACATCGCGTGGTCGAGGCTCGCCATCTGCATCGCCCGCGATACGTATGACAGGCCGTGCGGAAAGGTGCTGGTGCCGATCAGGTGGAAGTCCGAAACATAGGCCAGCAGCGTGCGGTGCAGGATCGGGTCATCCGGGATGGTGTCGATCAGACGCACCCACACCTGGTTGTAGGGCGGGCGCTTGGCCGGGTTGAGCTCGTCGCGCGGGTACACGTAGCGGAATTCGAACGGCCCGCTGCGGGTCAGCCAACGCTGGGTGATCGCCGGCAGCTGCGCCAGCGCCTCGGCCGACAGCGGCGCCGGCGGCTCGATGTCTTCGGGCTTGGGTACATCGGGTGCGGAGATCTGGTGGCTTACGCCGTTTTCCGGCGTCTGGAAGCTGGCGGAGGCAACAAAAATCGGCTGACCGTGCTGGATCGCTGTGACCCGGCGCACCGAGAAGCTGCCGCCATCGCGCGAGGTTTCGACCTGGTAGACGATCGGGTGATCGACATCGCCGGCGCGCAGGAAGTACGCATGCAGCGAATGCAGATTGCGCTCGGCGGTGACGGTCTGCTGTGCGGCGGACATCGCCTGCCCCAGCACCTGGCCACCGAACACCCGGCGGGTGCCGATGTCGCGGCTTTCGCCGCGGAACAGGTTGATTTCGAGGCGCTCCAGGCGCAGCAGGTCGATCAGTTCGGAAACCAGGGGATGCACAGTGGCCAGCGCGCGCGGGGGAGAGGCCTCGAAGTATACGGCGCCGCTTCGCGGCGCCGGTCGCGCGGGCGTGGCTGACGCGCGGCCTACGGCGCCAGGCGCCGCAGCGGGCTGCCCTGCAGCACCTCGGCCCATGGAAACAGCGGGCCCGGGTCGCGTTTGCGATAGACCAGGGTCGTCGGGTCGTCGCTGGCGGCGACCTGGTCGGTATCGAGGTCTTCGTGGCCGGCGATCAGGCGCAGGTTCGGCAACTCATCGCTGAGCCTCGCCAGCAGGCCGCGCAGTGCGCTGATCTGGGCCGCCGTGTAGGGCTCGGTCATACCTTGGCTGCGGCTGGCAAGCCAGCTCGGGTAGCGGCCGCGATTGATCAGCTCGATGCCGATCGAGCGTGGGTTGTAGCCGCGGGTGTGGTGGGCGATGCGGCTCGGCTTGACCCACACATGCACGCTGCCGTCGCGGTCGATGTAGAAATGCCCGCTGTTGCCGGTGCCGCTGGCATACAGCACACGCTCGCCAGCAGCCCGCGCTGCGGCAAGATCCGGTAGCTCGGTGCAGTGGATGACGACGAGATCGATCTGCTCCGGCGCACGCGCCTCCAGCTGCTCGAAATAGGGCAGCGGCCAGTCGGAAAGGGGCGGCAGGTCCATGGCGGGTCCGGTCGGCAAGATGCCTGTCAGCCTAGCAGTGCGATGCCGCCCGCCGCTCCTGCGGCGAAGCAGCCGATCGAGTGGCTTGTATCGCCGCAACGGTCGTAGGGCCGCTGGGCATGGCTGCCCGAAGTGCCGGCAATGCGCGCTGACCGGCAGGCCGCCAGACCCTGCGTGGTAAACTCCGGCGCCGCCTGCCACGCGCCCTCCGCGCCCGGAACCCCATGCCTCAACGCGGCCACGTCATCCTTTCGCACGGCCTTGAGAGCGGCCCGCAGGCCACCAAGGTCGTCGCGCTGGCCGCTGCCGCCGAGGCGCTCGGTTGGACCAGCGAACTTCCGGACTATCTTGACCTCGATCGCAGCAAGGACCCCGCCCAGGTGGCGGTGCGTCTGGCGCGACTGGTCGAGCGCTGTCGTGCAGCCAGAGGTCCACTGGTGCTGGCCGGTTCCAGCATGGGCGCCTTCATCTCCGCCCTGGCCTCGCTGGAAGTCGAGGTGCGTGGCCTGTTTCTGCTGGCGCCGCCGGTGCGGATCGACGGCTATCGCGAGCTCGCCGCGGCCGCGGTGCCGACCACGATCGTGCACGGCTGGGACGACGAACTGATACCCGCCACGGCGGTGGTTGCCTGGGCTGCACCGCGCAAGGATGAATTGATGCTGGTCAACGACAATCACCGGCTGAGCACGCACGTCGAGTACAGCGCCGAAGCCTTCGCGCGCTTTCTGGCGCGGCTGGCATGAGCGAGCCGAGCGTGGCCCAACACCGATACTTTGCGACCTGCCCTAAGGGGCTTGAGTACCTGCTGGTCGACGAGCTGAAGGCGATCGGCGCCGACGATGTGCACGAGGCCTTGGCTGGGGTCTACTTCGCCGGGCCGATTGCGATCGGCTACCGCGCCTGCCTGTGGTCGCGGCTGGCCAGCCGGATTCTGCTGCCGATCGCCGAGTTCGCCGCGGCCGATGATGCGGCCTTGTACGACGGCGTGCAGAGCATCGACTGGGCGCAGCACCTGCGTGCCGATGGCACCCTGGCGGTCGATTCCAGCCTGGTGCAGTCCAAGCTCAACCACGAGCGCTTCGTCGAGCAGCGCGTCAAGGATGCAGTGGTCGACCAGCTGCGTGCCGCCACCGGCACCCGCCCTTCCGTCGATACCGACCGGCCGGATGTGCGCATCAATCTGCACGTCAAACGAGACCGCGCCACGGTGTCGATCGATCTCTCCGGCGATGCCCTGCATCGGCGCGGCTGGCGGATCGAGCAGGGTGCTGCGCCGATCAAGGAAAACCTCGCCTGCGCGGTGCTGATCCGCGCCGGCTGGCCGCTGCTGATGGACACCGATGCTGCGCTGTTCGACCCGCTGTGTGGCTCGGGGACCTTGCTGATCGAAGCCGCGCGGATGGCGGCCGATGTCGCGCCCGGGCTGGAGCGCGACTACTTCGGCTTCATGGGCTGGCTGGGCTTTGACGTCGGCCTGTGGGACGGCCTGCTGCGCGAGGCGATCGACCGCGCCGCCGCCGGGCGTGCGGCTTTGGGCGCGCGCTTCTTCGGCAGCGATGCCGATCCGCGGATGATTGAAGCCGCGCGCGCGAATGCTTCTTCGGCCGGTGTGTCCCGGCAGCTGCGTTTCGAGGTGCGCCGGGTCGAGGACATCAGCGAGGCGCCCGCGCCGAACGGTCTGGTGGTGAGCAATCCGCCGTATGACGCACGTCTGGCCGCGGACCCCGGCCTGTATCGCAGCCTGGGCAGTTTGCTGCGCGGGCCATGCCGGGCCTGGAAGGCCGGCTTTATCGTTGCGGATGAAGCGCCGGGCCAGGCCATCGGCCTGCGCGCGGAGAAGCGCTATGCGCTGTACAACGGCGCGATCGCCTGCTCGCTGCTGCGCTTTGCCGCGGTGGCCGACCGCCCCGAGCGCGCACCGGCGGTGCCGAAGGAACTCTCGGCCGGCGCCGAGATGGCCGCCAATCGCCTGCGCAAGAATCTGAAGAAGCTCAAGCCCTGGCTGCAGCGCGAGGGCATCACCTGCTATCGCGCCTACGACGCCGATCTTCCCGAGTACTCGGCGGCGATCGATGTCTACACCGCAGCGCCAAGCGCAGCGGCCGAGGACGCGGGCATCTGGCTGCATGTGCAGGAGTACCAGGCCCCGCGCGAGATCCCGGTCGAAGACACCCGGCGCCGGCTGTCCGAGCTGCTGCAGGCGGCGATGGCGGTGTTCGAGCTGCCGCGCGCGCGCATCAGCGTGAAGACCCGCGCCCCGCAGACCCGCGATGCGCGCTATCAAAAGCAGGATCTGCGCGGCCACTGGCTGCCGGTGGTCGAAGACGGCCTGCAGCTGCAGGTCAACCTGTTCGACTACCTCGATACCGGCCTGTTTCTGGACCATCGCCCGGCGCGTCGGCTGCTGCGCGAGCACGCCGCCAACAAGCGCGTGCTGAACCTGTTCTGCTACACCGGCGTGGCCAGTGTGCACGCCGCGGCGGGTGGCGCCGCGGCCACCACCAGCGTTGATCTGTCGGCCACCTACCTGGAGTGGGCGGCGCGCAATCTTGCGGCGAACCGCTACACCGGCGAACGCCATCGGTTGATCCAAGCCGATGTGCTGGCCTGGCTGAACCAGAATCGCGAACGCTTCGACCTGATCTTCTGCGACCCACCGACCTTCTCCAATTCGGCGCGCGCGAACGATTTCGACATCCAGCGCGACCATCCCCGGCTGATCCGCGCCTGCATGGCGCGACTGGCGCCGGGCGGCCAGCTGCTGTTCTCGAACAACTTCCGGCGCTTCCGCATGGATGAGGAACTGGCAGCGGAATACGAGGTTCAGGAGATCGGCGCCGCTTCGATTCCGCCCGATTTCAGCCGCGATCCGAAGATCCACCGCGCGTTCTGGATCCGCTGAGGGCAGGGCGTGGTGCACCGCCATGGCGGTGCGCTTCACGCATTTGTCATACTCGGCCACCAGGTTGGCGACAGGACGCGCCAATCGGAACCCGGAGCAGGCATGTCAACTCAGCAACCTTCGCCCAAGCGCGGTGTTTCGCGCACGGACCACTGGACCTTCTTTCGCCAGTGGCTGCGCAACCCGCTGGCCACCGCGGCCATCTCACCGTCGGGCGCCCAGCTTGCGCGGCTGATGCTGGCCGAGCTTCCCGCGGGCGCGCGACGCGTGATCGAACTTGGCGGCGGCACCGGTGTGTTCACCGCGGCCCTGATCGCACACGGCATCGCCGATGCGGATCTGATGGTGGTCGAGCTCAATGAAGAACTGCACCAGCATCTGCTGCAGCGTTTCCCGCAGGCGCACGTGGCCTGTGGTGATGCCCGCGAGCTGCAGACGCTGGCCGCCCAGAGCGGTTTCGCCGATGCCGGCCCGGCCGATGCGGTGGTTTCGGGCTTGGGTCTGTTGTCGATGAGCCGGGCGACCCAGCAGGCGATCGTTCAATCGGCGTTCGACTGCATGCGCCCGGACGGGCGCTTCATCCAGTTCACCTACGGGCCGACCTGCCCGGTGCCTCGCGAGCTGCTTGGAGCGCTTGGTCTGAAAGCGCGGCGCGCCGGCATCGCCCTGTGGAACGTGCCTCCTGCTACCGTCTATGTGTTCAGCCGCGTTCCCTGAGCTGCGCGCCTCTGTTCGCGACCCGCACTCAGCGCACGGTCGCCGACCGTGTTCCCGGGCATCCTGAGCCGACCTGCGCGCCGGAGCCGATCTGCCCATGTGTGCTTGCGCGCCCGATCATGATTGCCAGAGTCAGCGACTGAAGCGGCAGCGCCGACCAGCGCGTGAGTTCGGTCTGTGGCTGATGCTGCTGGCGTGCCTGCTGTCGATGCCGCTGCTGGCCGCGGCAGCCGACCTGCATGAGCTGGCTCGCCGCACCTGGACCACCCGTGAAGGCTTGCCGCACAACTCGATCAATGCGCTGGCGCAGACCGCCGATGGATATCTGTGGCTGGCGACCTGGGAAGGGTTGGCGCGCTACAACGGCCGCGAGTTCCAGCTGTTCGGACGCGATCGACTTCCGCCGCTGGAAGATGTCGCCATGCGCAGCCTGCACCTCGACCACGAGGGCGCACTGTGGGTCGGTGGCGTGCGCGGCGATCTGCTGCGATACAAGGACGGTGCCTGGACGCGGCTCGATCCCGCGCCGGGCTTCGTCAATGCCTTGCTGCTGGATCGCGCCGGCCGACTGTGGGTCGGCCAGGAAAGCAGCGGCCTGCTGCGCATCGATCCCGACGGTAGCCGGCACACCTACCGGCGCGCCCAGGGCATGCTCGGCGACAGCGTGTTCGAGCTGGTCATGGACACCGCTGGACGGGTGTTTGCGGGCACCTCGGGCGGATTGGTGCGGATCGAGGGCGAGCACGCGATCGAGGTGCGCTATGACGAGCGCGCGGGCAACCCCGCGGTGCTGGGCCTGAATCTGGATCGCAGCGGCCGGCTGCTGCTGTCGACGGCGCGCGGCGCCTATCGCGCACGCGCTGCCGACTACGCAGAAGGCTTCGAGACCCTGCATCCGGGAGTGTCCGGCCGCGGCGTGTTCCGGATGGTCGAGGACGAGGCCGGCGCGCTCTGGATCGGCATGGCGATCGAGGGCCTGGGACGCCTGCAGGACGGCCAACTGCAGACGCTGGGCACCGATGAAGGGCTGCCAAGCGGGCGCGTGCTGTCGCTGTTGCTGGACCAGGACGGCGCGCTGTGGGCGGCCACCAACGGCGGCCTGATGCGGCTTGGGGCCGCCCCATTCTCAACCCTCACCGACGCGCAGGGCTTGAGCGACAACTTCGTGCGCTCGGTGCTGCAGGCCGCCGATGGCGGCCTTTGGATCGGCACCGGGCGCGGCCTGAATCTATGGCGCGATGGTCGCGTGCAGCCGACCCCGGCGGATGGGCAACTGGGGGAAATCTCGGTGCTCAGCCTGGCCGAGGACATCGATGGCAGCTTGCTGGTTGGCAGCTTCGATCAAGGGGTGCTGCGCGTGCGCGAGGGCCGCGTCGTCGAGCAGATCGATACTCGCCATGGCCTGCCCACCGACCAGGTCCGTGCGCTGGCGATGGAGCCTGCGGGCGTGCTCTGGGTCGGCACCATCGCCGGTCTGGCCGTGGTCGATGCAGGCCTTGGCGAAGTGCGTCGACTGCAGGCGGGCCCCGCTGGCGACTACGTCAACAGCCTGTATCGCGATGCCGCGGGTCGGGTCTGGATCGGCACCACCCAGGGCCTGGATGTGGTCATCGACGGTCAACGGATCGAGGCCGGGCCGACCTTGCCGGCCAACGCTCGCGCGGTATTCGCGATCACCGCGGATGCCGACACCGATGCGCTGTGGCTGTCTACCGACCGCGGGTTGATGCGGCTGCAGCCCGGCAGCGGCCATGTGGCGCTGATCGGGCTCGAACAGGGACTGCCGATGGAGAAGGTGTTCAACACCTTGGCCGACAGCGCCGGGCATCTGTGGCTGTCGACCAACCGTGGTGCCGTACGCATCAAGCGCGAGAATGCGCTGGCGGTGCTGCGCGGACAGACATCGCGCTTGACGGCCGATCTGTTCGACGAGTCGCACGGCATGGCCAGCAGCCAGTGCAATACCGGGAGCCCGCCGGCCGCGGTCGATGCCGAGGGCAATGTGTGGATCGCAACCGCCATCGGCGTGGTGCGGATCCGCCGTGATCATCTCTCGGACAGCACCGCCCAGCCGCTGCCCACGGTGCTGGAAAGCGCCTCTGCCGAGGGCCGCGAGCTGCCGCTGGATCGTCCGGCGCGCCTGCCGGCCGGCACCAGCCGGGTCGCCTTCAGCGTCGCCGGACTCGGCTTCGTGATGCCCGAGCGTATCCAGTACCGCTACTGGCTTGAACCCTTCGATCTGGACTGGGTGGAACGCGGCCGTCTGCACGCGGTGGAGTACACCAACCTCGCGCCCGGCAGCTATCGGCTGCGCGCCCAGGCCGCCTATGCGGGGGGCGCCTGGGACTCGCCCGAGGCGGTGTTCGAGTTCGAGATCCTGCCGGCGCCATGGCAGCGGCTGTGGGTGCAGGTGCTGCTCGGCCTGCTGCTGCTGGCGTCCGCATTCGCGATCTATGGCCTGCGTATCCGCGCGCTGCGCCTTCGTGCCGAAGGGCTGCAGCGCGCGGTGGCGCGCAAGACCGCGGAACTGAGCGCCTCCACCGAGCGCCTGCTGGCGGCCGACGCCGACAAGAGCCGGCTGATGGAGCAGCTGCGCGAGCAGGCCGAAGCGTTTGAGCGACAGGCGCGCGAAGACGCGTTGACCGGGCTGGCCAATCGCCGCGCCTTCGACGAGATCGCGGCGCGCGAGTTCCGCCGCGCGCGGCGCACTGGCTCGCCGCTGTGCCTGGCGGTGCTCGACATCGACCACTTCAAGCGGGTCAACGACACCTACAGCCATGCGGCCGGCGACGATGTGCTGTGCGCAATCGCGCAGCTGATGCAGCGGCAGTGCCGCGAGATGGATGTGCTCAGCCGCTGGGGTGGCGAGGAGTTCGCCCTGCTGATGCCGCACACCCGGATCGAGGATGCCGAGCGCGTGTGCGAGCGGCTGCGTGCGGCGGTGTCCGAGGTCGATCTCGACAGCATCGACCCCGGGCTGCGCGTCACGGTCAGCATCGGTCTGGCCAGCGCTGATGCCGTGCAAAGCCACGAGAATCTGCTGGCTCGCGCTGATGCCGCCCTGTACGTCGCCAAGCGCGCTGGCCGCAATCAGGTGCGGCGCGCGGATTGACGGTGTGCGTTGGCGGTTTCGATCAGCCGCCGCGCTCGCTGCGCAGGGCGGCCAGCGCAGCCTGATGACCCGCCGCCTCGCGGCCCGCCAGCAGGCCCAGCGCGATGATGCCGGCCATCACGATTGCAGCGCCACTCCAGGCGCTCGCACCGGGCAGGGCTTCGCCGAACAGCCAGGCACCGAGCACGCTGGCGAATATGATTTCCGCTGCCTGCATGGCTTCAACCGCGCCGAGCGCCCCGGGTTGATTACGCACCCGGCCGGTGGCCTCGAAGAACAGCACCGTCGCGATGATGCCGGCGAACACCGCAACGCCGAGCGCCAGCACTGCCTGGTTGAACGGTGGCGCGCCAGTTCGGCCATACGCGAACGCTGCCAACAACCACCAGATCGGCTGGCTGGCGAGGGTCATGCCGAACACCCGTTGGCTCGCATTGAGCTGCTCGCCGCTGTGCTCCAGATGCAACAGCAGACCACGATTGCCCAGCGGATAGGCCACTGCTGACACCGCCACCACCGCCAGCGCCAGCCAATCCTCGGAGCTCAGTGCACCGCCGGCCGCGCTCCACTGCATCAGCAACACCCCGCCGAGCATCGCCACCGCCACTGCCAGCACCGCCGGTGGAACGCGTCGGCGTGCATCGCGATACAGCAGCGGCGCACACAGCATGCCGGCCACTACCGTCAGCTGGAAGCTGCCGGCAATCAACCACGAAGGCCCGGTTGCCGCCGCCCAGGCCAGACACACGTAGAACAATCCAAAGCCGATCCCACTCCACAGCAGCCAGGGCAGCGGATGCCGGCGCAGGCTGGCCCATACCGGCGCCACGCCGCCCTGCCAGGCCATCAGCGGCAGCAGCAGGGGCAGGGTGAACAGGTAGCGCAGGCTGGCCGTCCACAGCCAGTCGCCGCTGGCATCGGCGGCGGCGCGGTTGAGCACGTAGGTTGCGCTGTAGAACAGTGCCGACAGCAGGCCGAGGGCGATCGCGACGTAGGCAGCGCGGCGCGTGCGCTCGGGCATGCCGCTCAGCCGGCGCCGCTCGACAGCACCTGGCGATAGCCTCCGCGCAGATACACCAGCGGATCAGCATCGCTGGTCTCGAACTGCTCGACCGCGCCAAGCAGGATCAGGTGATCGCCGCCCGCATAGCGTTGCTCGATGCGGCAGACGAAGCGGGTCACGCAGCCCCCGAGCAGGGGCAGCCCGGCCGGACCGCGCTCCAGTTCGAGACCGGCGAAGCGATCAATGCCATGGCTGGCGAAGCGCGCCGACAGCGCTTGTTGATCCGCAGCCAGCACATGCACCGAGTAGTGGCTGGCGCGCTCGAAGGCAGCGAACGAGGCCGCGCGACGGGCAATACACCATTGCACCAGCGGGGGTTCCAGCGACACCGAGCTGAAGCTGTTCACGGTCAGCCCGACATCGGCGGCGGCGTGCTCGGCATCCCCTGGATCGCGCGCGGTGACGATGGTAACCCCAGTGGCAAAACTACCAAGGGCGCGCCGCAGTTCTGCATGAGGTTTGGTCATTGCGCTCGAGGTCCGGGGCTTGGGGTCGGGATGATAGCGGCGTGTGCGCGGAGAATGGGGGGCGTGAATTGGGAAGGGTCAGCCGCGCATATCAGCTCGGGCGGTGTGCTGAACTCGTGCGAAGGACGAAGAGCGCGCATGCCGCGTCACGCTGCTTCGGATCGATTCCCGATTCCCGATTCCCTACTCCCGGTTCCTGCTGCTGGCGATCAAGGCCAGCAGCTCCGGCCACACGTGGTCCAGCAGCTTGGCCTGCGCCTCTGCGGTCGGATGCAGGTTGTCAGGCAAGAACGCGTCACGGTCGCTGGCGATCGGTTCGAGCAGGAAGGGCAGGTGGGCCGCATCCTGGCGATCCGCCACCCGGCCGAACATGGCGTGGAAAGCCTCGGTGTAGTCCGGGCCGTAGTTGGGCGGGATGTGCATGCCGATCACCAGCACCTTGGCGCCTGCGGTCTGCGCCGCCTGCACCATGCGCTCCAGGTTGGCCTCGGCCTGCTCCAGCGGCAGACCGCGCAGGCCGTCATTGGCGCCCAGTTCGATCAGCACCAGGGCCGGCTGATGCAGGGCCAGCGCGGAATCAATACGGGCCGCACCACCGGCGGTGGTTTCGCCGCTGATGCTGGCATTGACCACGCTCCAGCCCGGCCGCGTTTCGCGCAAGCGGGCATCCATCAGACTGACCCAGCCCTGTTCAGCCGCGAGGCCATAGGCGGCCGACAGCGAATCGCCAATCACCAGCACTTTGTTTTCGGTGGTCGCGCCCGCAGGTCCAGAGAGCAGCGCGGCCAGCAGCCACACGCAGACGATGACAAGACGTTCAGCGCGGATCGGCAATGCTCGGGCGGATTTCAACATGTGGTTCAACCCTTCAGGTGACGAGGTCAGGCAATGGACGGAACGGCAGTGGCGGCGCAGCGGGATGCGCAGGACGCAGGCGGCGTGAACCGCGGCGAGGCGCTGCGTGCGCAGGACCTGGGCAAGCGTGTCGATCTGCCCACCGGGCCGCTGACCATACTTGAGGGCGTCAGTTTCTCGATCAAGGCGGGTGAAACTGCCGCGATTGTCGGCGCCTCCGGTTCAGGCAAGTCGACCCTGTTGTCCCTGCTCGCTGGTCTGGACACCCCCACCAGTGGCGAAGTCTGGCTGGCCGGCGAGGCCCTGTCCAAGCTCGATGAGGACGGTCGCGCGCGCGTGCGCGGGCGCCATGTGGGCTTCGTGTTCCAGAGCTTCCAGCTGCTGCCCTCGTTGACCGCGCTGGAGAACGTGATGCTGCCGCTGGAGCTGGCCGGCAGCGCCAAGCCCGAGAGCTCGGCGCGCGAGATCCTGGCCCAGGTCGGGCTGGCTGAACGTCTCACCCACTACCCGCGCCAGCTGTCCGGCGGCGAGCAGCAGCGCGTGGCGCTGGCGCGCGCCTTCGTCACCCGCCCGGACGTGCTGTTTGCCGACGAGCCCACCGGCAATCTGGACACCCGCACCGGCGCCTCGGTCATCGAGCTGCTGTTCGAACTGAACGCCCGCGCCGGCACCACCCTGGTGCTGGTGACCCACGATCCTGCCCTGGCCGCCCGCTGCGGCCGCGAGCTGCGGATCGATTCCGGGCGCCTGCTGCCGTGAGGCTGTTCGGCCTCGCCTGGCGTTTCACCCGCCGCGATCTCGCCTCGGGCGAAGTGCGCGTGCTGCTGGCGGCGCTGATGCTGGCGGTGGCCGCCGTCACTGCGGTCGCCGCGCTGACCGACCGCGCCGAGCGCGCGCTGGCGATGGAGGCCAATCGTCTGCTCGGTGGTGATGCCGTGCTGCGCGCGGATCAGCCGATCGGCGATGGCCCGCGGGGTCTGGCCGCTGAGCTGGGCCTGCAGGTCGCTGAGGTGCAGGGCTTCCCGAGCATGGTCCGGGCCGGCGAGGCACTGCGCCTGTCGGACATCCGTGCGCTCTCGGACGGCTACCCGCTGCGCGGCGAGTTCCGTCTGCTCGATGCCAACGGCCGCGAGTCCAGCGCGACCGGCATCCCTGCGCCGGGCCAGATCTGGATCACCCGCGGTGGCGCCCAGGCGCTGTCGGTAGCGGTCGGCGATGTGCTGAAAGTCGGCAGCCGCGAGCTGACCATCACGGCCCTGATCGCGCAGGAACCCGATGCGGCGATGGACTACTTCAACGTCGCACCCAAGGTGTCGATCAACCAGGCCGACCTCGAATCAACCGGCCTGGTCCAGGTCGGCAGCCGGATCAGCTACCGGCTGGCGGTCGCGGGCGAGGCCGCTGCCGTGCAGCGCTGGATCGATGCCCAGCGTGACGCGCTCGCGCGCGGGCAACGGCTGGAGACTGTGCAGGACGGCCGCCCCGAGATCCGTTCCGCGCTGGAACGGGCGGATCGTTTCCTCGGCCTGGCTGCGCTGGTCGCGGTGGTGCTGTCAGCGATCGCCGTGGCGATGGCCGCGCGCCGCCACAGTGCGCGCCATCTGGACGCCTGCGCGGTGCTGCGCTGCCTCGGCGCGGACCAGCGCGCCATCGTCACCATCCAGCTCGGCGAGCTGCTGTTCCTCGGCCTGCTCGGCAGCGTGGTCGGCGTGGCCCTGGGCTTCGGGTTGCAGGCGGCGGTCGTCGCCTGGCTGGCCAGCGTGCTCGGGCTGGCCGTGCCGCCCGCGGGTTTCAGCCCGCTGCTGCAGGGCTTGGGCGTGGGGCTGGTGGTGTTGTTCGCGTTCGCCGCGCCGCCGGTACTGGCGCTGCGGCGGGTGCCGGCGCTGCGCGTGCTGCGGCGTGACCTTGGCGGCGTCGAGGCCAGCGCGGTGGCGGTCAGTCTGTTCGGGCTGGGTGCCTTGGCGGCCCTGCTGTGGTGGAAGGCCGGTTCGATCAAGCTCGCCGCCAGCCTGCTCGGTGGTCTGCTTGGAACCTTCATCGTGCTGGCCCTGCTGGCGCTCGCCCTGGTGGCGGTGCTGCGACGCGCGCGCGGGCGGCTGCGTGGGGTCTGGCGCTATGGCTTGGCCAACGTCTCGCGTCGCGCCGGCGTCAGCGTCGCGCAGATCACCGCGCTCGGGCTTGGCCTGATGGTGCTGCTGATGCTCGGCCAGGTGCGCGGCCAGCTGCTGGACCGCTGGCAGCAGGCGCTGCCCGCCGATGCGCCGAATCGTTTTCTGGTCGGCGTGCAGGCCGACCAGGTCGAGGCCACGCGTGCGCTGATCCAGCAGTACGCCAAAGGCGAGCCGCCGCTGTTTCCGATGGTGCGCGGTCGGCTGGTGCAGGTGAATGCGCAGGCGGTCAACGGCGAGCACTACGCCGAGCGCGGCGAGCGCGCGCAGCGTCTGGCCGAGCGCGAGTTCAACCTGAGCTGGGCGCGTGATCTTGCCGAAGACGGCAACGAACTCACGGCTGGCCGCGCCTGGGATCCATCGGCCGACACGCCGGAGGTTTCGGTCGAGCAGGGCATTGCTGAAACGCTGGGCTGGAAGCTCGGTGATCGCATCGCGTTCGACGTCGCCGGCCGCGTGTTCGAGGCCGAGATCACCAGCCTGCGCAAGGTTCAGTGGGAGAACTTCCGGCCCAATTTCTTCGTGGTCGCCAATGCGCCGGCACTGCAGGAATCCGCGGCCAGCTACATCTCGGCGGTGCGCGTGCCCAGCGGCGATGTCGAGTTCACCCGCGCCCTGGTCGGGCGGTTTCCGAACGTCTCGGTGATCGATGTCGACGCGATCATCGACCAGGTCCAGCGCACCGCGCGCCAGGCCACGCTGGCGGTGGAGTACGTCTTCTACTTCACCCTGGTGGCCGGCCTGCTGGTGCTGGTGGCGGCGGTCAGCAGCAGCCAGGACGAGCGCCTGCTCGAAGGCGGGGTGATGCGCGTGCTCGGTGCGCGCACCGCCCAGCTGCGGCTGGCCCAGGCCAGCGAGTTCCTCGCCATCGGCGTGATCGCCGCCGGAATTGCCGCACTGGCCGCGACCGGCCTGACCGCGGTGGTCGCTGACGTGGTGTTCGAACTGCCGTTCGCGCCGGACTGGGTGCATGTCGGCAGTGGCTTCGGCCTGGGCGTGCTGGCAGTGCTGTTGACCGGCCTGGCCGCCACCCGCCGCGTGGTGCAGGCGCCACCGGCGATCACCCTGCGCGCACTGCAGAACTGATGCGGCCCTTTCAATCAGCGCCGACGTCCCCACACTGGCGACTTCATTCGTCCCCATTCGTCCCCGACCCAGCAAGGAGCCCGTTGTGGCTGACATCAAGATCTACTCCACCGCCGTCTGCCCGTACTGCGTGGCGGCGAAGAATTTTCTGAAGCAGCGCGGCCACAGCTGGCAAGAGGTGCGGATCGATCTCGACCCGGCCGCGCGCGCCCACATGATGCAGATCACCGGCCGCACCTCGGTGCCGCAGATCTTCATCGGCGCCACCCACGTCGGCGGCTTCGACGACATGGTCGCGCTGGACCGCGCCGGCGGACTTGCGCCGCTGCTGGAGGCCGGCGCATGAGCGACCGCATTGCCGAGTTCACCGATTTCCGCAAGCGCATGAACGAGCGGATCCTGTCCGAAGACAACCAGGTGGTGAAGCGCTTCTTCGCGCTCGACACCCAGACCTACAAGGACGGCGCGCTCGACCACAAGACCAAGGAGCTGCTGGGTCTGGTTGCATCGATGGTGCTGCGCTGCGACGACTGCATCAGCTACCACATCGCCCAGTGCAAGGAAGCCGGCGTCAACCGCGCCGAGTTCTTCGAGACCTTCAGCGTCGCGCTGGTGGTGGGCGGTTCGATCGTGATCCCACACCTGCGCCGCGGAGTCGATTTTCTCGACCAGCTGGAAGCGCCCAGCGAGGGCTGAGGCAGAGCTGGCGCAGGCCGATTCGAGTCGGCAAAGCCCCGGCTGAGTTCCTCCTGCGATGCCGAGGGCAGAACGAACCGCGCCGCAACGCAATGCACTGATGCGCTACCGAGCCAGCTGCTGCGCCAAGGCCAGCACATCGCTGAACACGCCGGCCGCGGTGACCTCCGCGCCGGCGCCGGGCCCGCGTAGCGTCAGCGCCGGCTGGTGTTGAAGCGCCGTACGGATCTGCAGCACGTTCTCGCGCGGCGATGCGCTGGCCAGTGCATCGTCCGCAGACAGGGACTGCACGCCGACGCTTCCGCCCTCGGGCCCGACTTCACCCACCACGACCAAACGCTGCCCGGCGGCTTCCGCAGCGGCGATGCGCGTGGCCCAGGCGTCATCTTCTGCGGCCAGCGCAGGTTCCAGCGCCGGGCCTGAGACACCGCGTATCGGCGTCAGCGGGTTGACCCCGATCTGGTCCGGCTCCAGCTCGAATCCCGCCTCGCGGCCGAGGATCAGCAGCTTGCGCGCCACATCCTCGCCGCCGAGATCCTCCAGCGGATCCGGCTCGGTGTAGCCGAGTTCGCGCGCCTCCATCACCGCCTGCGAGAACCGCGCGCCCTGATGCAGTCGCGCCAGCAGAAAGGACAGCGAGCCCGACAGCAGGCCGCGGATGCCCAGCACCTGTTCGCCGCGCAGGCGCAGATCTCGCAGCGGGCCGAGGATCGGGATCGCCGCGCCCACGGTGGTCTCGTAGCGCCAGGGGGTGGATTGCGCCGCCTGCTGCAGATCCCGATAGAACGCCAACGGGCGCGCGCCGGCGTGCTTGTTGGCAGCGGCGATCGCGAAGCCGCGCCGCAACCACTGCGGATAGTGGCCGGCGACCTCATCGCTGGCGGTGCAGTCGATCAGCACCGTGCTGGAGGCTCTGCCCAAGTGCAGCCAAAGCGCTTCGATGTCGCCTGCGCTGCGCGGCCGCAAGGCGCCGTCGAGTGCGATTGGATCCAGCCCGTCCATGCGCTCAGCCAGGCCGCGGCGGTCCATTGCGGCGCGCAGCCGCAGGTCGATGTTCAATCCGCGAACAAGGTCGGCATGGCAGGCCTGCAGACGTTGCCGGAAGGCGCTGCCGACCCGGCCGCGCGCGCCGATCAGGACCAGATCGACCCGTTTGGGCAGGGGGGAGTGTCGCTCGACTGCGAGAGCATTCATGGGTGGGGGCAGGGTTCGGTACGCGCAGGGAGCGGGCGCGGCAGGGCTTGCCGCGCCTATGAACACATCCATCGCGATGGAAAGATATGTTCAGCCGCCTGCGGGTGTCAAACGCTTTTTCTGCGGTGGCCCCCGCTGCCTTCGTCGTTCAGGCGCCGTCTCAGCCGCGCGCGAACAGCCCACCAAAGCCCGGCAGCTCGATCCCGCCCTGATCCAGCCGTCCTTCGACCAGGCCGTGGCCGTGCAGGCTGACGAAGTCAGCGCAACCCGGCAGGCTCAGGCGCTGCGGCTGTGCCGAGAAGTTGAACGCTGCCAGCACGCGTTGGCCGGCGTGCTCGCGCACGAAGGCCAGCACGGGATCGGCGATTTCAATCAGCTGCACCGTGCCCCAGCGCAGCGCCGGCTGTTCGCGGCGGAAGCGCAGGAACTGGCGGAAGCGCTGCAGCGCCGAACCGGCCTCGGCTTCCTGCGCCTGCACGTTCAGACGCAGGTGGCAGTCCGGCACCGGCAGCCACGGGTGGCCGGCGGTGAAACCGCCCTGGTCGAGCGCCTGCCAGGGCATCGGCGTACGGCAGCCGTCGCGGCCCTTGAAGTTCGGCCAGAACGCGATGCCGTAGGGATCCTGCAGCAGCTCGAACGGGATCTCCGCCTCCGGCAGGCCCAGCTCTTCGCCCTGATACACGCAGACCGAGCCGCGCAGGCTGCACACCATCGCGCTCAAGGTTGCGGCCAGATGCGGCGGCGGGTTGGCGCCGCCCCAGCGGGTGGCGACGCGCTGCACATCGTGGTTGCTGATCGACCAGCACGGCCAGCCGGCGCTCATCTTCGCCTCCAGCTCGCGGACGGTGGTGGCGACATGCGCCGCGCTGAAATCGGGCGTCAGCAGCTCGAAGCTGTAGCCCATGTGCAGGCGTTCGGGGCCGGTGTATTCGGCCATCGTAGCGAGCGAGTCCTCCGACGAAATCTCCCCGAGTGCGGCAACCTCCGGGTATTCGTCCATCAAGGCTCGCAGGCGCTGCAGGAATTCAAGGTTCTCCGGCTGGGTGTTGTTGTACCAGTGATACTGGTAGGCGTAGGGGTTGTCGGGAGAAAAGCCGCGGCCGGTGCGCAGCTCCGCTGGCTTGGCCGGGTTGTTGCGCAGCTGGCGGTCGTGGAAGCAGAAGTTGATCGCGTCCAGACGCAGACCGTCGACGCCGCGGTCGAGCCAGAAGCGCACGTTGTCGAGCGTGGCTTGCTGTACGTCGGGATTGTGGAAGTTCAGATCCGGCTGGCTGGCCAGAAAGTTGTGCAGGAAGTACTGCTCGCGGCGCGGCTCCCACTGCCAGGCACCGCCGCCGAACAGCGACAGCCAGTTGTTCGGTGGCGTACCGTCCGGGCTCGGGTCCGCCCACACGTACCAGTCGGCTTTGGGATTGTCGCGGCTGCTGCGGCTCTCCTTGAACCAGGCGTGCTCGATCGAGGTGTGGCTCAGCACCTGATCGATGATCACCTTCAGACCAAGCCGGTGCGCGGTCGCGATCAGGAGATCAAAGTCGGCGAGGGTGCCGAACATCGGGTCGACATCACGGTAGTCGGCGATGTCGTAGCCGAAGTCGGCCATCGGCGAACGGAAGAACGGGCTGATCCAGATCGCATCAACGCCCAGGCTGGCGACGTAGTCGAGCCGCTGGATGATCCCCGGCAGGTCGCCGATGCCATCGCCATTGCTGTCCTGGAAGCTGCGCGGGTAGATCTGGTAGATGACGGCGCCGCGCCACCAGGGGGCTGTGCTCATGGAGGATCCGGAATGTGGGGGCAGCATCTGGCGCAGTTTCCAGCAACGTGCGCCGAACGGCTCCGGCGGCTTTCACGGCCCTGAGAATCTTGCTCGGCAATGAGATCGATCCGGACGGTGGTTGGGCTGGTTGCGGGATGCCGCACGACGGTGTGGCGATGGCGGGCCGACAATGCGTTCGAACCTGGGCCGCAAGCTTAATCACCGCGGCTACCGCTGCTGCTCTGCGTGCATACGTATTCATCACCTGTGCCCGCGGTGGTTGTTCCGGAATTCGTTGTGTGACGCAGCAAAGCGGACAGCGCCGAACGCGCCCGACCGCGCGGTTCTCGGCTCGGCTGGATTTGCAGATGCAGCAGAACCGTCGAGTTCACGGCAGCACCCAGACCACCGCCGTGCGAGGCGGAATGCGCAGCTCGCCGCGCTCGCGATCGAACTGCGCCGTCTGCGGCCGGCGATCCGCGGCGGTCTCCGCCGCGTGCAGCGGGTGCAGCACGAACGGAAGGCCGCGCGCCTGCGGCACCTCGATGCGCTGCGCGCGGGTATCGGCATTGACCGCGTAGATCAGCGCGGCGAAGCCAGCACCCTGCAGACCGTCGCCATCGATATGCGCGGCCACCACGCCGGGCACGGCGGCTGGGCCGGTGTTGAGAACGCTCAGACGCCGGCCGATCTGTTCACTGCTGCGCAGTCGCAGCAGCGCGGTGCTGGCGCGCAGACGCAGCAGATCCAGAAAGGCACGCCGGGTCCAGTCGACGTTGGCGGCATCCGGTTTGATCGACGCATCGGCAAGCAAGGGCCGCAGCTGCGGCCAGTCGTCGCGATTGTCCCAGGCCGGCGGTAGGCCACGGCCAAAGCCGTTGTCGGCGCCGCTGTAGTCGAGCCGATTGAAATGGTCGCCGCTGTCGTAGCTGTTGCGATCCAGCGACTTGCTGCGCAGCACCTCGACCCCGGCATGGAAGTACGGCACGCCCTGGCTGAACATGTTCAGCGCCACCGCCAGCAGCTGCACCCGCGCGCGTTCGGAGGCCGAGGTGTCCTGCGGCAGCCGCAGCGCATTGATGTCGAACAGAGTCTGGTTGTCGTGGTTCTCGACATAGTTCACGACTTCGTTCGGAGAAGCGACGTAACCCGCCGGCTGGCCGGCGTAGTCGAACTCCGCCAGCGACCGCGTCACACCATCGCTGCCGGTCAACAGGTAGTCGCGCAGGCTGCCGGCGAGGCCCACATGGATGAGGTCGGCTGTGGAGCCGGGATTCGGGATCCGGGATTCGGGTTTCGTCTGCGATGAGTTCGCGCTTGAGGCGAACGCAACCGAAGTAGCGGATTCAAGCCCCTCTCCCCTCGTGGGAAGCGAAGGAGAGCGCGTGTCGGCTGCCTGCGGCAGCCGACGCTCTCCGGAGCCCGAGCGAAGCGAAGGCGGGTTGGGGAGAGGGGGAGGACTCTCGCGATGCGCCCCCTCTCCCCCGGCCCCTCTCCCACGAGGGGAGAGGGGAGACAAAGCGGCAGACTCGCGCGTTTCCGAATCCCCAATCCCCAATGCCAAATCCCGGCCATGAACCCACCCCAGCGCCGTGCGCAGCTCGGCGCCCTTGGTCGCCGCGCCACCACCGCGAATGGCATCGCGTGCGCGGTCGCTGAAGGTAGCGATGCCGCTGCCGGCCAGGCTCAGCTGGCTGGCCTGTTCAAAGCGCGCACCGTCGACGACTTCACCGAAGTTCCAACCTTCGCCAATGATCGGAATGCGCTTGCCGGCAGCGGCATCCACGGCCTGCGACAGCCGCAGCATCGCCGCCTTGGGCTGGTGGCCCATCAGGTCGAAGCGGAAGCCGTCGATGCGGTAGTCGCGCGCCCACACCACGGCCGAGTCGATCATCAGCCGCGCCATCATCGCGTGCTCGGTGGCGGTGTTCTCGCAGCAGGTGCTGCGCTCGATCGCGCCCTGCGCATTCAGCCGGTGGTAGTAGCCCGGAACAATCCGGTCCAGCACCGACTGCGGATGCTGGCCGGCGTGGCTGGTGTGGTTGTAGACCACATCCAGCCCGACCCGCAGGCCCAGTGAATGCAGGCTCATCACCAGTTGGCGCAGCTCGCGGATGCGCACCGCGCCATCGCTGGCGTCGGAGGCATAGCTGCCTTCAGGCACGCTGTAGTGCTGTGGGTCATAGCCCCAGTTGAAGCAGTCGCGGTGCTTGATGTCGGCGATGGCCGCCTGCTGCGCGGGGCTGTCAGGCGCGCCGCCGATCTGTGGTTCGGCGCAGCCGGTTTCCGGGATGCTGGCGATGTCGTACACCGGCAGCAGATGCACATCGCTGAGCCCGGCCTCAGCCAGCGCACGCAGATGGCGCATGCCGCGTGTTGCGGGGTCGCTGAAGCCGCGATAGCGGCCGCGATGCTCAGCCGCAACGCTGTCGTCATCGCGCGAGAAATCGCGCACGTGCAGCTCGTACAGCACCATGTCGACATTGGCTTCCGGTGCCGGCGGGCGCGCCTGGGTGTCCCATCCGGCCGGTTTGAAACGGGCGTCATCCAGGTCGACCACCATCGCGCGGCGGCCGTCGGCGCCCAAACCCAGCGCATAGGGGTCGGTGACGCGGTTGCGCACCAGACCGTGGCCCGGCACGAACACGTCGACGAGGTAGGTGTAGTAGCTCCCGATACGCGCCTGCGGCAGGCTCGCTGACCACACGCCGCTGGCGGCATCGCGATCGAGCAGATGTGCGGACTGCGCCTCGCCGTTGTCGTCCGCGTGGATGCAGGCCGCGACCTGATGCGCGGTCGGCGCCCACAGCGCGAAGCGCACCGAAGCGTCCGTTGGCACCGCGCCCAGCGGCACGTCCAGCGCCGCGGTGAAGCGTGCGTCCAGCGCTGCCGCATGCTGCACGCGGGTATGCGCCTGCATGTGGCCTTCAGCGTCGAATGAGGCGATGCGCAGATCACCGCGCAGCAGGTCAGCGGCGTCGATGTCCTCAGGCAGCACGAACTCGGCGCCGCCGCCGAACCAGAGGAAGCGGCGGAACTGCTCGAACGGGACCACATTGCTCCGGCTCGACAGCTCGATCCGCCGCACGGACTTCTCCGGCGGCGACTGGGGCCCGAGCTTGATCGGGGTATCCGAATGCAGCAGCACGATCTGGCCCGCGGCCGGCGCCTGCGGCCAGCGCAGACGCTGCGCATCCAGCCAGATCGCCTGCGCATCGGCCGGCAGCTGCGAGGGCGCCAGCACGCGAAAGTGTTCGGTGGCATCGCAGTCGGCATGCAGTGTGTCATCGGCGCGGACGGCGCCTGCGAGGACTGCCAGCAGCAGTGTGGCAACGCCGAGTTGGCATAGCGCGTCGACGCGGCGCCGCGCGCGATCGAGCAGCAGAATTCCGCGCATCGGAGTGCTCCATGGTGGGACGGGTCAGGGCCGATCCTAGCCGTGCGCGAGCCCAGCGTGGCCTGCATACGTATGTGTCGCAGCTGCAGCACGGAATCTGCGGGCTTCGCGGCTAGCATCGAGCGGACGCGCTGGCGACCCATGGGCGGGATGTACTCGACGACGCTCGCGCTTCGATCATCGCGCGCGCTCTGAGTCACGAAGCTTGGGCTGGGCTGTGCTCGGCCCAGGCTGCAGCGCTTGCTCGGCGACTGCGCGGTGATTGGGTCGAGGCGAAGCCCGGGCTTGGACGGCGTAATCCTGCGTCAGGCGAGGCGACTGAAGAATGCCTTGCTCTCCGCGGCCTTGGGCGAGACGGGCGATTGTTCAAAGGCAGGGAAAATGTTCGATAGCTCAACACCGTCCGCCTATCGCAGACGACACAGCACCGCCGCCGCAGCTGTATGCATGCTCGCCCTGGGGCTGGCCGGCTGCGCCAGCCTGCAGCAATCACCGCCACCGCTGCTGCTGACGCAAACCCCACCCGTGCAGGTTGCGACGCACGATGCGGATGCTTTCTTCGCCGCCATGGCGATCACACCCGACCAGCGCGCGCAGTTCGTCGCCGGCGACAACCGCGCTGGCTACTACGAGGGCTGGACCCACGGCTACCGCGGTGGCGTTGGCTATCGCATCGGCGAGGCCAGCCTGTTCGAGGACCGCGCCGCGTTTATCGATGGCCGTCGCCTGCCGCGCGAGGCCGCGCAAAGCGAGCGGATTGTTCCGTTCGGCCACTGCGTTGAGCATGCCGGCGCGCGTGACTGCCTGCTGCTGCACAGCGGCCGTGCCGCGCTCAGCCTGCGCGTGGAGAGCGAGACCGCGGCCGAGCTGTCCCTGCTGCCGCTGTGGGGCGCAGGGCTCGCCGGCTATCGGCTTGAGCTCGCGCCCGGCGCCCTGTTGCTGGTGCCGCCCGCGGCCAGCGCAGTCGATGGCCATCCGGACTGGATCGCGATCAGCGCCGACCAGAGTCTGCGCATCGAGACTGCGCCGCGGCTTACGCGCGGGGATCGTGATGTGCTGCAGCCATCCGCGCAGGCGCCGTGGCTGAGGCTCTCCAGCGCCGCGCCCGCGGAGCGTCTGACCGTGCACATCGCCTACGCCGACAGCCGTGCGCAGGCGCTGGCTGCGGCGCGCGCGCTGGCCGCAACGGACAGCTGGAGCGCACAGCGCGTTCTGCAGCATGCGCGTCTGTCCGCGGCCGAACTGATCACGCCAGATGCCGACTACAACCGCGCCCTGCAGTGGGCGCAGGCCAGCGCGCTGAGCTTCGTGGTCGACCAGTACGGCCCCGGCATCTGGGCGGGCCTGCCCTGGTTCCGCGACAACTGGGGGCGCGACACTTTTATCGCGCTGCCCGGAACGCTGCTGGTGTCCGGACAGTTCGAGCAGGCGCGCGCGGTGCTGGCGGCGTTTGCCGAGCGCCAGCAGCGTGATCCCGATTCGCCCGACTACGGCCGCGTGCCCAACCGCGTGGCGACGAATCAGCCGACGATCTACAACACCGTCGACGGCACGCCCTGGCTGCTGCGCGCGGGGCTGGAGTACGTGCGCTACAGCGGTGATGTCGAGTTCGCCGCTGAGTTGGTCGAGCTCGCGCGGGTGTATATCGACGGCGCGCAGCGGCATCTGGATGCCGACGGCCTGCTGCGTCACGCCGATGCCGATACCTGGATGGATGCGCGGGTGTTCGAGCACGGCCCGGCCTGGTCACCGCGCGGAGATCGCGCGGTCGAGATCCAGGCGCTGTGGATCACCGCGCTGGAGAGCGCGATCGAACTCGCCAGTGCGCAGCCCGGATCGGTGAATGCTGCGCAGCGGGCGGACGAACTGCGGGCCTGGCGCGATCAGGCGCAGCGGGCGCGGGCGGCTCTCCTCGCGCGGTTCTGGGACGGCGCGCGGATCGCCGATCGTCTGCGCGCTGACGGCTCGCGCGATCTGGCGCGGCGGCCGAACGCGCTGATGCTGATCAGCGTGCCGTGGACGCCGCTGCTGCCCGAAGACGTGGCCGCACGCGTGCTGCGCGACAGCGTCGAGCACCTGCTGTTTCCCTACGGCATCGCCTCGCTGGATCCCGCGCATCCGCAGTTCCATCCGCGCCATGAGAATCCTACGTTCCACCACAAGGATGCCGCCTATCACAACGGCACGGTGTGGGGCTGGAACGCCGGCTTCACCGTCACGGCACTGAACAGATACGGCCAGCAGGCTCTGGCCTGGCGTCTGAGCAGCGAGCTGGCGCGGCAGATCCTGCATTCGGGCACCCGCGGCAGCATGAGCGAGCTGCTCGATGCGCTCCCGGATGCGACCGGGCAGCCGCGGCCCAGCGGCACCTATGCTCAGTCGTGGAGCGTCGCCGAGTTCAGTCGCAACGCGTATCAGGACTACCTCGGCTTCCGGCCCAACCTGTTGCGCAACACCTTGGCCCTGGTGCCGGCGCTGCCCGAAGACTGGCATACGCTGAGTGCCCGGCTGCCGTTCGGCCGTAGCGAATCGCTGCAGCTGCAGGTGCGGCGCGAGGGCGCAGCCTGGGTCTGGCAGTTCGCCGCGCTCAGCGGCAGCGCGCGCCGGATCGAGCTGGATCTGCTGACCGATGACAACGGCCGGCGGCGGCTCGCGTTCGAGCTCGGCGCGCAGCCGCGCACGCTACGTTGGGACGGTCGCGTGGCCGCGCTCGATGGCCTCGTGTTGGACTCGCAGCCCGTGATGCAGAGCCAGCAGGCGATGCTGCAGGGCCTCGATCTCGCGACTCCGCCGCCGCCATCGACCGCGTTCCCGATGCTGCGGGGCCGCGATGTGCTGCGCGCGATCGTCAGCGGCGATCAGTCGCGGTGAGCGGCTTCCCGATCAATCCTGCTGTGGCCCGCATCAGCGCCATGCGCGGGCTGCGCATCGGCGAGCGTGCTTGCTGCTTCATTCGACTCAGCCGGCGCGCGGCCGAGCAGGGCAGCGAAGTTCTCCGGCAGGCGAAGGTGCACATCCTGCTGCGGGAACGGAATGCTGAAGCCCGCCTGTGGCAGGCCCGAGTGCACTGCTTCCAGCAGGTCCGAACGCGTGCTGGCGAAGTCGGGCGTATTGACCCAGACGCGCAGCACCAGATTGACACTGCTGTCGGCCAACTCGCTGACGATCACATCGGCGGCCGGCGCCTCCAGCACCTTCGGATGCGCCTGCGCGAAGCCGAGCAGAGCCGCACGTGCGCCGCGTATGTCGTTGCCGTAGTCCACGCCGACCGGAATATCGATACGCCGGGTCGCGTTGGCGGTGAAGTTGGTGATCGGCTCGGCGGTGATCTGGCTGTTGGGCAAGGTGATCTGGTGATTCTCGACGCTGGTGAGTATGGTCTGGAACAAGCGCACCTGCTGCACCACGCCGGTGATGCCGGCGATCTGCACCTCGTCGCCGATGCGGAACGGGCGCAGCACGATCAGCATCATTCCCGCGGCGATGTTGGACAGCGAATCCTTCATCGCCAGGCCCACCGCGAGGCCAGCCGCGCCCATCACGGCCAGCAACGAGGTCGGCGGTACGCCGAGCGCATCCAGCGCGGTGACCAGTACCAGCACCAGCACCGCCGCGTGCGCGAGATTGCCGAAGAAGTTGGCAAGAATGCTCTCGACCCGCGCGCGCTCAAGCAGCTTGCGCACCGTGCCCGACATGCGCCGCGCCAGCCACAGGCCCACCAGCAGAATGACCAGGGCGCCGGTGATGCGCAGGCCCCAGGTGGTGGCCAGCCCGATCCAGTCGAGCTGTCGGCCCGCGCGCAGAAGTTCGTCCATTTGGCTGCTCCTTCAGTCAATGCTTGCGACAAGAATTTCCCGCGGTGCGGGGTCGGGGCGAACTTGGTGCAGGCGGGGTTGGATCAGTGTTGCCGGGCGCGGGCGTCGCCGACCAAAGCTGCGACCGCTTCGGGTTGCAGCGTACGCCGCGCCTGTTTTCCGGAGGTCTGCCGATGAAGCACTTTGCCCTGCTGTTCGCGCTGTGTCTGCTGGCACCGCTTCGCTCCGATGCGGAAGTCGCTCTGCCGCAGGCCGAATTCGGCCGTATCGAGCGGCTGCCGCAAATCGATTCCCGCCATCTGCCGCCGCGCCACGTGGATGTGTGGCTGCCGCCGAGCTACCCGGACGCAGCGCCCTATGCGGTGCTGTACATGCACGACGGGCAGATGTTGTTCGACGCCAGCACCACCTGGAATGGCCAGGCCTGGGAGATCGATCGCAGTGCAGCGGCCTTGATCGATGCCGGCACGCTGCGTCCGTTCATCGTGGTCGGGGTGTGGAACGGCGGCAAGCACCGCCATCGTGAGTACTTCCCGCAGCGGGTGTTCGAAGCGTTGCCGGCCTCGGCGCGTGAGGCATTGCTGCAACTGGAGCGCGAGCCCGGACAGCGCCTGTTCTCGGCTCCGCCGGCCGCCGACGCCTATCTGCGCTATCTGGTCGAAGAACTCAAACCGGCCGTGCAGGCCCGCTATGCGGTGTCGCGGCAGCCGGCCGACTCTCTGTTGATGGGCAGCAGCATGGGCGGGCTGATCAGCCTGTATGCGCTGCTGGAGTATCCGTACGAGTTCGGCGGTGCGGCGGCGCTGTCGACCCACTGGCCGGGCAGTTTCAGCGTCGATGACAACCCGTTCCCGGCGGCGATGCGCGCTTACCTGGCCGATCGCCTGCCCCAGCTCGGTGCGCAGCGGATCTGGATGGACCACGGCACCATCACCCTCGACGCGCTCTATCCACCCTTGCAGGCCGAGGTGGATGGGGTGTTCCGCGCCTCGCCTCTGCCAACGGCACAGTGGAGCAGCCGCGCCTATCTCAGCGCGGATCACAGCGAAGCCGCCTGGTCTGCGCGGCTGGCGGATCCGCTGCGCTTTCTGCTCGGGCCGCCGCCGGGCGATGATGCCCACCACGCCTCCGACGCACGCAAGGACTGACCCAGCCTGCGCCGCAGGCCAAGGTCGAATCCCCGTTCCCGAGATCGAAATCCGAACCCGCGCCCGTGTTCAATCCCAATCCCAGCCGCCAGCTGCTGCCCCTGCACGATGGCCAGGTCTGCCTGGTCTTCGACGATGTACTGGCTGAGCCGGAGCGCTTGGTCGCGCTGGCCGAGCAGCACCGCGCCGACTTCGTCGAGGCGCCGTGGAACGCGTATCCCGGCCCCGAGCTTGCGCTGTCGGCGGCCATCACCGCTCGGCTGGTGGAGTTCTTCAACCAGCATGCCCGCAGCGCCTTGGGCGCACGGCGCACCCTGCGCGCGCACAGCCGGCTGGCGCTGGTGACGCGCGCGCCCGAGCAGCTGTCGCCACCGCAGTGGATCTGCCACCGCGACCGCCTGAGCCTTGAGCCTTCCACCTGTGTCGCGGCCAGCGTGCTGTATCTGTTTGACCAAGCCGCGCTGGGCGGCACTGCGTTCTACCGTCCGCTGCGCCCTCCGGTCGAGATGGATCGGTTGCTGTACGACTCGGGCCGGCTGCCGGCCGCCGACTTTCGCGCACGCTACGATCTGCAGCCGGGCTACATGACCGCCGGCAACGCTTGGTTCGAGCGCGTGGCCTGCGTGGCGCCGCGCTACAACCGGCTGATCGTCTACCGCGGCGATCTGTTCCACAGCGGCGACATCCACTGTCCTGAGCGGCTCGATCCAGACCCGCGTCGCGGTCGGCTGAGCCTGAACGGGTTCTTTACCTGCCGCGCGGCCGTGGGTCCGCTGTCGCCGGGCTGATCTCCCTGCGCTGCTCGCCTGCCTCATCGCCGCCAGCGGCTGAGACCTTCGCAGCGGCTGGCGCCGTGTTGGTGATGCTTAAGCTCGCCCTTCTGCGCGCGCAACGCCATTCGGGGGCATCCCGCTCCTGGCTGGAGAATCGTGCAGGTCTGCCATCCGCTTCGCACGGGTCTGTCTGTGTCTGACCCTGTCAATGCTCGCGCGGGCCAGGTCCGGTCAGTTTGTCTGGAACGGCCTTGGCGACTCGGATGCCGCCTTGGGTCGTGGGCTCGGACGCGCCCAGAAAATCGGCGATCCCACCCACCTCCAGTCCGCCGAACACTCGCAGTTCGCTGATCTGTTCCAGCCGCGGGTCGGCTTGGGCCAGACGGTCCAATGCCGAATCAAGCTGCACCAGCTGGTCGATCCGCAAAACCAACGCGAGCGGCGCTCGCTCCAGCGTGATCGGCTCGACGCCACCCCCGCGCCGCTGGGCCTGACGTGCGCGCGCAGTCGATTCCGACCTGGCGCATGGCGTTCGCGTAGAAGTGCCGGCGACTGGCGATATCGGCACGCGCTGACCGGCGCTGCTGAAACGCTGGCCGGAACCTGACCCGGCCGACCTTGGCGGACCCGGGTCGAGACTGGACAGCCCCGGCGAGCTCAGCGCTCCGAATGCCCCGCCTCGTCGTAGCCGCCGCGGGCGAAGGCCGAAGGCTTGAGCTGGTCGACGAAGGCGCGCGCTTGCGGGCTCAGGTATTTGCCTTTGCGGATCACCACGCCGTAGCTGCGTGGCGGGAAGTACTCGCGCATGTTGTGCACGAACAGGCGCGCGCGGTCGGCTTCACTGATGCAGATGCTGGTGACGATGCTGATGCCCAGGCCCATCGCGACGTACTGTTTGATGACTTCCCAGCCGCCGACCTCCAGCGCCACCGTGTACGGCACCTTGCGCTGCTGGAAGATCAGATCAACCAGGCGGTAGGTGGTCAGGCGCTTCGGCGGCAGGATCAGTCCGTACGGCGAGAGATCCTCCAGGGTCGGATCCCCGGCCCGCGCCAGCGGGTGGTCCGGCGGGGTGATCAATACCGGGTCGAACGAATACAGCGGGGCGTAGTCGATGTCATTCGGCACGTCGAGCATCGAGCCGACCGCGAGGTCGACCTCGTCCGAGCGGATCAGGGCCAGTCCATCCTTGCCGGTCACGTTGTGCAGGCGCAGCTGCACATCGGGATGGCTGCGGCGGAAGTCGGCGATCAATTGCGGCAGCAGATACAGGATGGTCGAGGCGCCGGCAGCGATGTTCAACTCGCCGCCCTCCAGGCCTTTGAGTCGGCTCTGGAAGGCGGTCTCCAGGCCATCCAGACCGTCCACCAGCGGCCGCGCCAGCTCATACAGAACCTGCCCTTCGCGGGTCAGATTGAGACGGCGACCGTGGCGCTCGAACAGGCTGACGCCGATCTCGCTTTCCAGCGCGCCCAACTGCAGCGAGACCGCCGGCTGGCTCAGGAACAGGGCCTCGGCGGCACGCGTCACCGAGCCCAATCGAGCCGCGTTGCAGAACGCGCGCAGCTGCTTCAGGCGGCTGCCCTTGTAGTAGAAGCGGGCGGGGGACTTGCTCACCGCCGCGCCGGGCTCACGAGCGTTCGGCCTGCTCGGCGGCCTGTTGCTCCTGCCACCAGTGGCCGAGTTGGCGCAGGCCTTCCAGTACGCTGACGCGCGGCTGGTAGCCGAAATCGCGGCGCGCGGCGCTGATGTCGTAGAAGTGCGGCGTCGACAATTGTTCCGCCAGGAAACGGGTCATCATCGGCTCGCCCTTGAACGGCAGCACCGTGTAGGCGGCCTCCAGCGCCGCACCCAGCCAGTAGGCGACACGGAACGGCACCAGCTCCTTCACGATCGGCGCGCCAGCCGCGCGCAGCAGGCCGTTGACGATCTCGGAGATCGGCTTGGGCTCGCCGTTGGAGATGAAATACGCCTTGCCTGCGCAGCGGGCGCCGCGATTGCCGTGCAGGGCGTCGAAGGCATCCAGATGCGCCTGCGCGGCGTTGTCGATGTAGGTGGTGTCGACCTTGTTCTGGCCGTCGCCGACGAAGCGCAGACGACCCTGCTGGGCGCGATCGACCAGCCGCGGCAGCAACTGGTTGTCGCCCGGGCCCCAGATCAGCCGTGGCCGCAGGGCCACGGTGGACAGGTCGGTGCCATTGGCCTCCAGCACGATTTCCTCGGCGACACGCTTGGTGGCCGGATACCAGGCCTTGAAGCCGCTGGCCAGCGGGACTCTGGATTCCGACAGCCCGATCACCGGCGTGGTCGCGCGGTGGGTCACGCTGGGCGATGAGGTGTAGACGAGGGTGCGTACGGTATTCAGACGGCAGGCGGCGATGACATTGCGGGTGCCGCGGACATTGGCGTCGAAGTACTCGCGGAAGCTGCCCCAGGCGCCGGCCTTGGCGCCGACATGGAACACCGCGTCCACGCCGGCCGTGGCCTCCGCCAGCGCTTCGAAGTTGGCGAGGTCGGCCTGCACCTGACGTACGCCAAGCGCGGCGAGGCCCGGGTACAGGCCGCGGTTGTAGCTGATGACCGACAGCCCGCGCCCGACCAGGCGCGAGCAGATGGCCTGCCCCAGAAATCCACCGCCGCCGGTGACCAGAATCTTCATTGCAAACCCCTGCTGCCGTGCATTTCAGTGACCTGGCTGGGACGCTGCCCAGCGCGCCAGCGCCTCGCGGCCGATTTTTGCATTGTGCCGGATGTCGACCGGAAAGCCTGTGTGGAACCTCACGCGCTGGATCCCGTGGGTGTGGGCGTAGCGCGCGCCGAGGTTCAGCAGCTCGGCTTCGATCGCCGAGCGCTCGCGGTCGGTGCCGGGTTTCAGCTCCACACACAGGACCGGAATCTGCGCGCCGATCGTGCCGATACCGACCAATGCGCTGCGACGCACATCAGGGTGGGTGTTGAACACCGGCTCGACCTGCTCGGTGTACAGCGGTCCAGAACCGGTTTCTACGCGCTGGCTCTTGCGCCCGCAGAACCACAGTCGACCCTCGGCATCGAAACAGCCCAGGTCGCCCATGCGGTGGACGATGCGTTCGCTGCCGTCGGGCAGTGTCTCGCGGATCTTGGCCAGCGCGGTGGCGGCGTCGCGCTTGAAGTAGGCATCGGTAGCGGTCGGGCCTGCCACCGTGATCTCACCGATTTCGCCGGGCACAAGCACGCTGGTCGCGCCCCAGTCTGGCAGGGCGTCATCGCTGATCGCGATCACCCGCACGGTATTGGCCGGCACCGGCCGGCCGACACAGGTGCCGGCACCGGATTCGGTCGCAGCGCGGGTCTGCGCCAGCTCGCGGCCTTCGATCACCGCCACCGGCAGGCATTCGGTCGCGCCATACGGCGTCCAGATCTGTGCGTCGTCGGCCAGCATCGCCTGCATCCGCTGCACCACCGCAAACGGCACCGGTGCGCCGGCCGAGGTCACCCGCTTCAGGCTGGGCAGGCGAATGCCGTGTTGCTCGCCGTAGCGGCTGAGCGTGTCGAGCAGGGCCGGCGAGCCGAACATCTGACCGATGCTGAACTGTTGAATCGCAGCGATGAGCTTGCGCGGATCGGCCTGGGCCGGCCGGGTCGGGTCCATGTCCGGAATCACGCTGGTCAGGCCCAGCGCGGGATCGAACAGCGCGAACGGCGGGAAGGTGGGCAGGTCGACCCCGCCGGGCTCGATGCCGAACGCGCTGCCGAGCAGCTCGATCTGCGCGGCGAAATGGCGGTGCCGATAGACCACGCCCTTGGGCACGCCGGTCGATCCGGAAGTGAACAGAATCGCCGCGATCTCATCGGCTGCGGTGTCGGCCAGCTGCGGGCCAGCGCCGGCCCCCAGCGCCTCGATTTGCGCCAGGCTGTGGCCACCGAACGGAAACTTGCGGCCGACGCTGACCACATGCCGCACATGGCCGCGGCCCCAACCCAGCAGCACGCGCGCCAGCTGCGCCAGCGGGATGCCGATGAACCCGGCTGGAGCTGCTTCATCGAGGCATTGCTTGAGTGCGCGCCGGTCGATGCCGGGGTCGATCAGCACCGGCACCGCACCGGATTTGAACAGCGCGAACATCAGCAGAAAAAGCTCGGGTGAGGGTCGCACCATCAGTGCGGTGCGCACGCCGCGGGTGATACCGACCCGGCCCAGGCCGGCAGCGATCGCATCGCTGCGACGATCAAGCTCGGCATAGCTCAGGCTCAGGCCGTATTCGGCGGTGCCGTCAGCGCGCAGGCCGGACGGGCAGCGGATGGCGATCTGGTCGGGTCGCTCCAGCGCCAGCCGCGGCAGTGCCGCGGCGATATTGCAGGGTGAGGTCATGTCGGAGTTCCAGAGGCTGTCCGCCAAGGATCGCAAGCCGGCCCGTCGCTGTGGAGTCCCAGCGGACCAGAATGTCGGCTAAGGGCTGCGGATTCACGCGATCTACTGAACGGCTCGATCAAGCCAAGCGTGCGGGCAGGGCATTCCTCCGCCGGCAACTGTGGCTTGTGAACCAGCGCAGGCGGAGTTCCGCTACGGGCGGCCGGCGGCTGCCCGTAGCGGAGAGCTGGTCTCCCGGTGCCCAGTGTTTCGGAGCCCTATGGCAGCTCGCACTGGCCGCCGTTGCCAGCTGCCGCCTGCCCTCGTGCACTGGTCTCGAAGCCGTTGGCAAAGATCTCGGGCGGGATGACCGTGTTCAAACGGATCTCGTCCAGATAGAAGCCCGCCTCCTCGTCGGCGGAGTCGGACGAGAACACCCAGCGGATCTGCACCGTTTGCCCGGCGAAGGCGGCGAGATTGCTGGTGAAGCTCTGGAACTGGCCGCTGCTGCTGCCGCTGAAGGCCCCCTGGCTGGCCGGGAAGCCACAGGCATTGCCCGGCGGATCGCCGGTGGCGGCAAAGCTGCCGGGGAAGCCACCTGTGGGAGGCAGGCTGGCCCAGGTCTGGCCGCCATCGGTCGAAATCTGGCTGACCACGCCATCCCAGTTCCGTTCGATCGCGTAGCGGGCCTTGTACGTCAGCTGGGCATTCGGGCCGAGCTGCAGCGGCGGCAAGGTCAGGCTGGCGCAGGCGTTGGCGGCATAGTTCGAACCGTCGGGGCCGTTGTGATAGCTGAAGCTGCCGTCACTGGCGACTGTCGAGAACTGCCAAGGCGCCTGCAGCTTCGCATAGCTGCGCTGATCGACATTGTCGAAGAAGCTGCCAGCTGCGGGGCCGCTGGCGGGCGAGGGGGTTGCCGCGAGCACGCGCGGATCGCTGCTGCGGTTGCCGGCGGCATCCGCCGCGCTGGCGCGGTAGAAATAGGCCTGGTCGGGCAGTACGGTGCTGTCGAGGAAGCTGGTGCCGCTGTGATCCGCGGCCAGCACGCTGACGGTCTGGAAATCCGGCCGCAGCGAGCGCTCGATGCGATACGTAATGCCCGTCGCCAGTGGGCAGCGGCTATCGGCCGCTGTCCAGGAGAGTTCCACGCCGCAGGTGTCACGGTTGCCGTTGGCAGTCGCGTCGCTCATCGAGAACTCCGGCGGCAGCAGGCAGGCGGCGGCCGACACGGCATCGATACAGGTCGAGACTTCGCCTTCGACATCGCCGCCGATCGCGCGCACCTTCCAAGCGTAGCCGTAGCCACCGACCGTGCTGGTATCGAGCAGCGGGGCACTGGCGCCGTGGCCAACCATACGGAACGCGCGCGGGTCAGCGCTGGCGCAGGTCCCGCTGGCGCGATACAGCTGATAGCCCTGCGCGCCCGAAACTGGGCTGAAACTCACGGCGACGCCATCGAGATCATTCCGGCTGACCGACGGCGCGGCCGGTGCCGCCAGTGCCGGCTGTTCGGGCAGGCCGATCGCGCCGCTGGCAACCAGGCCATAGCCCTGGCGGCTGCTGCCATCCAGTGCGTTGCCCGGCACATTGAAGCCGCGGACGCGCACGCTGTAGGCGCCGGCGCTTGGCGCGGTGAAGCGAACCTGCTCGACCGTGTTGCGGCGGTCGGCGGTGCCGCCGCTGGTGGAGACGCCGGAGGTGAACACGTTGCCGAGGTAGAGGGTGGCATCCGGCCCGACCACTTCAAGGTCAAGATCGTTCACCAGGGTGACCGCCGCGCCAGCCGACGCGGCCGGGTCGAGCCAGGTCAAGGTGAAACGCAGCTCTTGGCCGGCCGCCACGTTGGCCAGCGCGTACTCGTGGACAGCGCCGGTGGCAAGTCCGCTGTCGTCCGTGCGCTCGAACACACGCAGGCGCCGGGTGTCCAGCCCCGCGCCGATATCGCCGCTGAAATACAGGCTGTGTTCCAGCCACAGGCGGCCCCAGCCGAAGGTGTTGTTCGGCCACACGCCGGCAAGATCGATCGCCCGGGTGCTGTTCAGCAGCAGCGCCTTCATCACCTGCGCGCTGGCCGAGTGCTGGTCCTGGGGCGTACGGCTGCCGCGCGGGTAGAAGCCGTCGGCGAAGTACTGGTGAGCGAGCGCCGTGGCACCGGTGATGGTGGGTGCCGCCATCGAGGTGCCGGATTTCGATGAGGTGGTGCCGGTGTCGACGGTTTCAGCATTGCTGGTATCGCCGGCAGCCGACACGGTGCTGGAACCGGGGGCGACGATGTCCGGTTTGATGCGCCCGTCATCGGTCGGGCCGCGGCTGCTGAAGCTGGCGATGCTGAGAGAGTTGCCATTGCCGAGCGCGCCAACGGTCAGACCATTCTTGTTGTTGCCCGGAGAGCCGGTGGTGTTGGGGCCGGAGCCGCCACGGTTGCCTGCCGCGACCACCACCAGCAGTTCGCGCAGCTGGCGTGCGGCAAGATCGGCGGCGATATCGCTGCCGCCATAGGCGCCCCGCGAATCCGAGCCCCAGCTGTTGTTGTGCACGCGCGCGCCGCCGCTTGCGGCTTGCGCCAGGGTGCCCGTCAAGTTTCTGATGGACAGGCAGCCCGAGACGTCGTTGCCGATGTCCTGGAACAGGATCTGCGCATTCGGCGCCATGCCGTCACCGGCGTCGCGGCCGGGCAGCAGCGGCGTGGCGATGCCGCCTGCACCGGCCCGATCGCCACCGACCGTTCCGGACACGTGGCTGCCATGGAAACCGGTTGGACCGCTGGACGGCGTGCACTGGAGGTTGTTGTCGAAGGCCGTCGCGCCCGGCTGCACCCAGTAGGCGAATACCTTGGCCAGCGGGTGGGTGGCGCCGGTCAAGGGCGGCAGCGGGTTGTCGGACGGTGTGATCGAGCGGCGCACACCCTGGCCATCGCCGAAGTCGATGTCGACAAACCAGTCCTCGTTGCGGTCCAGCCCGGAATCGGCGACCGCGATGATCTGGCCAGTGCCGGTCAGGCCACGGGCGAAGATCGGCGTGCCGGCGGTGGTCAAGTCGTTGCCCTGCATCGGCCCGAGCGCGTTCTGGTTGTGCGGCTCCGGCCGCGCGTAGGGCGCGATCCACTGGATGGCCTCGATCCGCAGCAGGGCTTCGATCGCGCCGGGCATGGCCGCACTGGCGTCCAGCCGCACCCACGGCAGGTCGCCGCGGTCGAGGTAGTCGATCGACTTCAGCGAGGGCGCGAGCTTGTTGATCGCGGCGAGCACATCGGGTGCCGATTCGCCGCGCGCCAGCTGCAGTTCGATCACGCCATCGACGGTGTCCGACGCCAGCGTCTGCGCGCGCGTCTGCGGCCAAAGTGAGGGATCGATGCGCAGCAGGCTGGGCACGCGACCTGCGTAGCGCAGGGCAGGGTCGTTGCCGAGCCCGGACAGCGAGCGGCCGTTCAAGCGCACCCGCCAAGCGTGGTGCGGCAAGTAGTCGAGTGCGTCGATGCCGCGCGCTTTCAGCCACTCCAGCGGCGCCGGTGCGTCCGCATGGAATTGCAGCAGGGCATAGGCATCGCCGTCAGCATCCGGCAGGCCCAGTGCGCTGCCGTCGAGCTGCTGCCAGTCGGGGTCGAACACGCCGGCGCGCGTCAGCAGCAGGCCCGGCGCGGTCGCCTCGGCCAGGGTCTCGATGCTGGGCTCCCGCGCGGGTACGTCGCGCAGCGCGGATTGCGCGCCCACCTGCGGCGCCAGTAGTGCCAAGGACAGGGCTAGCGCAAGGCGATGCTGCGGAAAACGCGAACGGGTGCTGACCATGTGAACTCCGGTGTGGCGGCCCGCCGCTGAGCTGCGGGCCATGGGCGATGGACGTGGGCTGTGAAGGCTTGCCGGCTGCGCGCGTCAACCGGGCGGAGCCGAATCTCGACCATAGCCTTTGCCGGGCATAGGCGCCAATGCCGCGGGTGGGAAGGCCGCATCTGCCGCGCGGGGATCCGACGCTGTAAAGCGGATTCGCGCTAGCCGCCCCCCAGATCAGCCCCGCCAGTCGAGGCTGAGCAGATAGCTGCGCGGTGCACCGGGGAAGAATCGGCGCTCGCCGAAGCCGAAGTCGGCGCGCTCGGCGTAGCCGATGTCACCCAGGTTGCGGATGGCGGCGCTGAGCGACCAGCCGGCGCTGAGCGCACGCGTCAGCCGCAGGTTCAGCAGATCGTGGCCGGGCTGGAAAAACGTGTTGCCGGCATCGGCGAAATAGCCGCCCTGGTGCTGCCATTCGAGTTCGAGCTCGCCGATGCGATCGAAGCGCCGCAGAAGGCGCAGGCCGCCCAGCCATTCGGGTGCGGTGTCGACACGCGCGCCGTGGCGGATGGTCTCACCGCCGCCGAGCGCGCGGTCGAAGCGGTAGCGCTGATCGGACCAGGCAAGGTTCGCCGCCAGATCAATCTGCAGCGGCAGGCGCAGGCGCAGATCCAGCTCGATGCCCTGATGCCGGCTGGCGCCGGCGCCGATGTTGAAGCCCTGCGAATCGCGCAGGATGCTGCCGCGCTTGTCGAGGTGATACACGACCGCGTCGAGGCTTCCGCGCGTGAGCGGCAAGCCGACGCCCAGCTCGATCGACTGCGCGCGCTCAGCACCGAGGTCGGCAACGGCCTGGCCCCGCTGCAGCCGATACAGCTCGCCGACTTGAGGCGCGCGGAAGGCGCTGGCGGCGCGCAGAAACACGCGCCTGCCGGCTTCATCCAGCCGCAGCAGGCCGAGGTTGGCGGTCGGCCGGGTGAAACGGTCGTTGCGGTCCGCCGGGCGCTGGAACAGGCAGCCGCCGAATCCGCATTCGCTGCCGTCCTCACGCAGATTGCCGGCCGCCATGCGGTTGTCGTAGCGGTAGCCGATGCTCTCGATGCGCGCGCCCGACTGCAGGCTCCAGCGGGCGCCCAAGGGCTGCTCGAACTGCGCGAACAGGGCCGCGCTGTCGCTGCGCACGCGGTAGTCGTAGTGGCGGCCGGCCGGGCGCGTGGCGATCTGCGCCGGCGTGCCGCTGCCGAGCGGCATCGGCTGCGTTTCCAGCAGGCGGCCCTGAGCGAACTCGATGTCGGAGCCCAGCCGCAGTGCGCCGTTGCTGCTGCTCCAAAGCGTTTGCAGGCCGAGGCTGTCGCTGCCATTGGTTTCCAGCGGCTTGCCGAGGATGAAGTGCTGGATGAACTCGCCGCGGTCGCTGCGCGCATACGGCGTCAGCGCCATCTGTCCGGCCTCAAGCGCGAAGCGCCAGCGCCCGGACAGCCGTGCCGACTCGGCCTGGCGATAGGCCTCGGGGTTGGGGTTCAACCGCCGTCGCGCGTCGGCATAGGCGCGCTCGCCGGTGATGTAGCCGGCGGTGTCCTGATCGAGGCGCTGCGCCGACAGCAGGAACTCCGGCGCGCCGGGCGCTTCGGGCAGGCCGAGCTGTGCAAGCACCCGCTGCTGGGTATAGCCCTCATCGACGCGGAAACTGCCGCTGTCGGTGGCGCTGGCGTCGATTCGCAGCGGTCGCGTGGCGCTGCCGCCGGGCAGGCCGAGGATGACTTGCGCGTAGTCGAAGCTGCCCAGGCTCAAGCGTGCGTGCGCCGGCGCATCCAGCGCTGGCGCACGCAGCTCGATCACGCCGTGCAGGGCGTTGCTGCCGTGCACCGCCGTGCCCGGCCCACGCAGCACTTCGACTGCGCCGGCCAACTCCAGCGGTAGCTCGAACAGTTGGTTGACGTTGCAGAACCCGGTCGGGCGAATCGGGATGCCCTGTTCGAGCACCAGGAAGGCGCCGCAGGCACCGGTGCCCGCCAGCACCGGCGAGCGGATCGCGAGCAGCTGTTCCTGCCCGCTGCCGCGGCTGGCCCAAGTGCCCGGAATACGCACGAACAGCTCCTGCGCGTGCTGGGGGGCGATTCGGGCGATCTCGATTGAATCCAATCGGGCGGCCGAGACGGCTTCGGCCGCTGCCGCGCGTGGCGCGCGTGCGCTGACGTGGATCGAGTCCAGTGTCGTGGGGTCGGCGGCGGCGGCGGCGAGCAGCAGGGCCAGAGTCAAGCTCACGCGACGCGCTCCAGTCCCTGCGTCTGCAGCTGCTGCAGCACCGAATCCGCCCAGCGCGCGTGGCCGAGTGCCGACGGATGAAAGCCATCGTCAGCGAACAGTTCCGGCAGGGGCGTGACTGTCACCGGCGAGTGCAGGGCGTCGCTCGTATGCGCGACCTCGATGCCAATCGACTCCAGCCGTCGGCTGCGCCCGCCCAGCCAGCTGCGCAGTGGCCGCGGAAGCAGCGGAAACGCCTGCATCGGGGGAATGCCCAACAGCACGATCCGCGCCTCGGGCGAGTGGCCCCGCAGCGCAGCGAGCAGGGCCTGCAGATCGCGGCGGAAGCGCGCGCCGGCAGTGAGGCCGGTGACGTCATTGACGCCGACCGACACCAGAATCAAGTCGAAGGGCGCGGTCTCGACGGCCGGCAGCAGACGCGCGCGAACACTGCTCGCGGTGGCGCCGTTGCGGGCGTGGATCTGCCACTCGACCGGTACGCAGCTGGCCTGCGCGAGGTGCGTGGCCAAGCGCACCGGCAGAGTGTCAGCAATGCGCTCGATGCCGACACCTGCAAACGGCGAATCGCCGATCGCCAGCAGCCTCAGTACCGGCGCGGCCGGGTCGGGATAAGTCTCGACGTGTCGAGCGATACCGCGACGCTCGCCCTGCGCCGCGGCAGCGCGAGGGGCGTGGCGCTTCAGCCGCAGCGCCTGCGGCAGCATCAGCGGCAAGGCGGCCCAGAACAGCAGGCCGTGACGGAACAGGCGGTGCATGTCAGTTGAGCTCGATCAGCACCGGCGCATGGTCGGACGGGCGCTCCCAGCTGCGCGGCTCGCGGTCGATGCTGGAACTGCGGCAGCGGGCTTTCAAAGCATCCGACACCAGCACCAGATCGATGCGCAGGCCGAGGTTGCGGCGGAAGCCGGCAGCGCGGTAATCCCACCAGCTGAACTGCGCGCCCTCTTCGGAGTGCAGGCGGAAGCTGTCGTGCAGGCCGAGTCCACACAGGCCGCGCAGGGCATCACGCTCGGGCACCGAACACAGGATCTGGTCCTTCCAGGCGACCGGGTCATGCACATCGCGATCGTCGGGCGCGATGTTGAAATCGCCGAGCACGATCAGGTTCGGGTGGCGCTTGATCTCGTCCGCCACCCAGGCATGCACGGCGGCCAGCCAGCGCAGCTTGTACTCGTACTTCTCGTCGCCGACCGCCTTGCCGTTGACCACGTAGAGGTCGATCACCCGCAGCTCACCGAAGCTCGCTGCAATCACCCGCTTCTGCTCGTCGTCGAAACCCGGAATGCCGATCTGCACGTCGCTGGCGGGCGTCTTCGACAGCAGGGCCACACCGTTGTAGGTCTTCTGGCCGGCGAACACGCTGCGGTAGCCGAGCGCCGCCAGCTCGGTGTCGGGGAACTTCGAATCCTCCAGCTTGGTTTCCTGCAGGGCGACGATGTCGGGCTGGCAGCTTGCCAGCCAGGTCGACAGGTGCGGCAGGCGGACGTTCAGCGAGTTGACATTCCAGCTGGCGATTTTCATGGCGATTTCGGGTGGTGGTGTAAGGGGCGCAGGGCAGGGCGATTCGTCGCGCTCAGCGGCCGCCAGTGTCGCAGGCGTCGCGCACAAATGCAGGCAGGGCGATCGACGCGCCGCTGCGATCGACCCAGACCAGCACGGTCGAGCCATCGGCATACAGGACATCCGGCTGGGTCGCACTCTCGATCCGATGACCCAGAGTCAGGCTTTTGCCGCCGAGCCGCTCGGCCAGCAGACGGACTCTGAGCTGCTCGGGCCAACCGATCGGGCGACGGTAGTTCATCTGCACCGCCGCCATGATCGGCGCGCAGTCCGGGTTGCCCCAGTCGGGGCTGATCGCCTTGAACCAGTGCACCCGGGCTTCTTCGATATAGCGCAGGTAGCTGGCGTTGTTGACGTGGTTGAAGGCGTCCATATCGCCCCAGCGCACATCCATCGTCAGCTCGAACAGGGTCTTCATGCCAGCTTCCTGCGCGCGCGCTGCATCGGCTTCGCCGCGCCCACGCCCTCGGAGCCCGCCGCCTGCTTGCCGCCCTTGGGCAACAGTTTCTTGAGGAAGTGGCCGGTGTGCGAGGCAGGGTTGGTGGCGACCTGCTCCGGCGTGCCTTCGGCGATGATCTGGCCGCCGCGGTGGCCGCCCTCGGGGCCGAGATCGATCAGCCAGTCGGCGGTCTTGATCACGTCGAGGTTGTGCTCGATCACCACCACCGTGTTGCCGTGCTCGCGCAGGCGATGCAGCACGCCCAGCAGCATTTCGATGTCGTGGAAATGCAGGCCGGTGGTGGGCTCGTCGAGGATGTACAGGGTGTTGCCGGTGTCGCGCTTGGCCAGCTCGCGCGAGAGCTTGACCCGCTGCGCTTCACCACCCGACAGCGTGGTCGCCTGCTGGCCGAGCTTGATGTAGGAGAGCCCCACCTGCATCAGGGTTTCCAGCTTGCGGGCGATGGTCTGTACCGGCTCGAACAGCTTCAGCGCGTCCTCCACGGTCATGTCGAGCACGTCGTGGATGGTGTGGCCCTTGTAGGTGATCTCCAGTGTTTCGCGGTTGTAGCGCTTGCCCTGGCACACATCGCAGGGCACGTACACGTCAGGCAGGAAGTGCATCTCGACCTTGATCATGCCGTCGCCCTGGCAGGCCTCGCAGCGCCCGCCCTTGACGTTGAAGCTGAAGCGGCCGGCGCTGTAGCCACGGGCGCGCGCTTCAGGCACCTGGCAGAACAGTTCGCGCAGCGGCGTGAACAGGCCGGTGTAGGTCGCCGGGTTGGAGCGTGGCGTGCGGCCGATCGGTGACTGGTCGATGTCGACCACCTTGTCGAACTGCTGCAGGCCGTCGATCTCGCGGAAGGCTTCGGGTGTGTGGCTGGCATCGTTGAGTCGATTGGCAGCGAGCCGGAACAAGGTGTCGTTGATGAGCGTCGATTTGCCCGAGCCACTGACGCCGGTGACGCAGGTCAGCAGGCCGGCCGGCAGGTTCAAATCGACGTTCTTCAGGTTGTTGCCGCTGGCGCCGAGCAGGCGCAGCCAGCGCGCCGGATCAGGCGCCTTGCGCACCGCTGGAACCTCGATCTTCTTGCGCCCGGACAAATAGGCCGCGGTCAGCGAGCGCTCGCTGGCGAGCACCTGCTTCAGCGTGCCCTGGGCCACGATCTCGCCGCCGTGCACGCCGGCGCCGGGGCCGATATCGAGAATGTGGTCGGCCAGCCGGATTGCATCTTCGTCGTGTTCGACCACGATCACCGTGTTGCCGAGGTCGCGCAGCCGGGTCAGGGTGCCGAGCAGGCGCTCGTTGTCGCGCTGGTGCAGGCCGATCGAGGGTTCATCCAGCACGTACATCACGCCCACCAGACCAGCACCAATCTGGCTGGCCAGACGAATGCGCTGGGCCTCGCCACCGGACAGCGAATCGGCCTGCCGATCGAGCGTCAGGTAGTCCAGCCCCACGTCGATCAGGAATTTCAACCGCTCGCGGATCTCCTTGACGATCTTGGCCGCGATCTCGCCGCGCCAGCCGGGCAGAGACAGCTGCTCGAAGAAGTCCGCACAGGTATCGATCGACAGTGCGCCAATCGCGGGCAGGTTGCGGCCATCGACAAACACATGCCGCGCCGGACGGTTCAGGCGTTGGCCGCCGCACTCGGGGCAGGGGCGGTTGCTGATGTACTTCGACAGCTCCTCGCGGACCATCTGCGATTCGGTCTCGCGATAGCGGCGCTGCAGGTTGTTGACGATGCCCTCGAAGCGGTGCGTGCGCACCTGCGAGCGGCCGTTCTCGCCCGGATAGCTGAACTTGATCTCGTCCTTGCCGCTGCCGAACAGCACCGCCTGCTGGACGCTTTCGGCCAGGCGGCTGAAGGCCACATCGACGCTGAAGTCGTAGTGCTTGGCCAGCGAGTTCAGCATCGCGAAGTAGTATGGATTGCGTCGATCCCAGCCGCGGATCGCGCCGGCGGCCAGGCTCAGGTTCGGATGCGCAACAATCCGCGCCGGGTCGAAGAACTGGGTCACGCCCAGGCCGTCGCAGCTCGGGCAGGCGCCGATCGGCGAGTTGAACGAGAACAGTCGCGGTTCAAGCTCGGACAGCGAGTAGTCGCAGACCGGGCAGGAGAAGCGCGACGAGAACAGTGTCTCCGGCGCCGCTGGGTCGTCCATATTGGCCAGCCGCACCAGGCCATCGCCGAGCTTGAGCGCGGTTTCGAAACTCTCGGCCAGGCGTTGCTTGATGTCCGCACGCGGCCGGAAGCGGTCGATCACCGCCTCGATGGTGTGTTTCTGGCGCAGGTTGAGCTTGGGCGCCTCGTCGATCTCGCAGGTGACGCCATTCACCCGCACCCGCACCAGACCCTGTGCGCGCAGCAGATCGAACACCTGCACGTGCTCGCCCTTGCGCTCGCGCACCACCGGCGCCAGCAGCATGTAGCGATGCTCCTCGGGCAGGGCGAGCGCGGCATCGACCATCTGGCTGACGGTCTGTGCTTCCAGCGGATGACCGTGATCCGGGCAGCGCGGCGTGCCGACGCGGGCATACAGCAGGCGCAGGTAATCGTGGATCTCGGTGATGGTGCCGACGGTGGAGCGCGGGTTGTGCGAGGTCGACTTCTGCTCGATCGAGATCGCCGGCGACAGACCCTCGATGTGGTCGATGTCGGGCTTCTCCATCATCGACAGGAACTGCCGTGCGTAGGAAGACAGCGACTCGACGTAGCGCCGTTGGCCCTCGGCATAGATGGTGTCGAAGGCCAGCGAGCTCTTGCCCGACCCGGACAAGCCGGTGATCACAATCAGCTTGTCGCGCGGCAGTTCGAGGCTGAGGTTCTTGAGATTGTGCGTACGCGCGCCGCGGATGCGGATCGTGTCCATGCGGGCTGGGGTCCTGGGGAGGGACAGGCGGGCGGGCATTGTAGGGCCGGCGTGTGAGGGCGGTGGCAGGGGCGGTGCCCCTGCCCGGGATTCGGGATTCGGGAGTGAAGAGGCGCGCTTGCGGACCACCGGTCCGCGCGCCTATGAACGCCCGAGCGCAAGGCGCGAGGGCCGCGGGATTCGTTAGAGCGGGCGCGGCGAGCATCAGTTGTGCGCTTCCTGCCGAGGCGCTGAACTTGGCCGGTCGATGCTGACATCGTGATGTCAGTAGCGCGCGGGGGGTGGAGGGCGGAGCGCCCACGCTCTGGTTCGCCTTGGTGGCTTTGCGATGAGGCGCGTGACGCGTCGGCGCGCGCTCGTGCGGCAAGCACGTTCGAACGAATCCCGAATCCCCAATCCCGCTAAGCCCGGGTTTGACCCGGGCGCAGCACGAACCTATACTCCCGCGGCTGTCCTGACGCACTTGCGCCTGCGGCCCCGGGTTTCCGGCGGTTCGACAGGCGATCCGGCTTTTGCCGCGTCGGGGCAGCGAACAATAACTACAGAGGAATCCGCACCATGTACGCAGTCATCGTCACCGGCGGTAAGCAGTACCGCGTGATGCAGGGTGAAACCCTGCGCGTTGAGAAGCTCGACGTCGAAGCCGGCAGCAGCATCGACCTGGATCAGGTCCTGCTGATCGGTTCAGGCGAAGGTGTGACCGTCGGCACCCCGACCGTCGCCGGCGCCAAGGTCACCGTCACCGTCAAGGCCCACGGCCGCGGCGAGAAGATCCGCATCATCAAGTTCCGCCGTCGTAAGCACCATCGCAAGCAGATGGGCCATCGTCAGCACTACACCGAAATCGAAATCACCGGCATCAGCGCCTAACCGGCGCCGTCTGAAGCCCTCAAGGAGAGACTTCCATGGCACATAAAAAGGCAGGCGGCAGTACCCGTAACGGCCGCGATTCAAACCCCAAGTACCTCGGCGTGAAGATCTATGGTGGGCAGGCGATTGAAGCCGGCAACATCATCATCCGCCAGCGCGGCACCCAGTTTCATCCGGGTCCCGGCGTCGGCCTCGGCCGCGACCACACCCTGTTCGCGCTGAAAGACGGCGTGGTGAACTTCGCGGTCAAAGGCCCGAAGAACCGCCGCACCGTAAGCGTCATCGCCGAGTAAGCGGTGCCGTAAAACACGCGAAAGGCCCCGCCCTGGTGCGGGGTTTTTCGTTTGAGGGCCGGGATTGGGGATTGGGGATTCGGGATTCGTCAGCAGCGAGCTGCGCTTCGCCGACGCTTGTCCCTCGGTAGCGCGCTTTTTGATTCGGAGCGCGCCTTCCGAGTTTTCTGCAGCCCACCTCCATGGTTCCTCATGCCCCTCCGGGGCGAAAGGATCAGGGATCGTCGACAGCCGTGCTGCGCGTCTCCAACCCTGACTCCTCGCTAGCCGCGCTTGTCGATGCAGCGCGCACCCTCCATGCTCGCCGCGACCTGCTCCAACGAATCCCGAATCCCGAATCCCCAATCCCGGCCCCCAAATGAAACTCGTCGACGAAGCAGACATCCGCGTTATCGCAGGCAACGGCGGCAATGGCTGCATCAGCTTCCGCCGTGAGAAGTTCATCCCGCTGGGTGGGCCGGACGGTGGTGACGGCGGTGACGGCGGCAGCCTGTTCCTGGTCGCTGACGAGAACCTCAACACCCTGGTCGACTTCCGTCACCAGCGCCTGTTCCGCGCCCAGCGCGGCGAGAACGGCATGGGCCGGCAGATGTATGGCAAGAAGGGCGAGGACGTGATCATCCGGGTGCCCGTGGGCACCGTGATCAGCGCCGTGGACACCGATGAAATCATCGGTGACCTGACCCAGCACGGCCAGACCCTGAAAGTTGCGCAGGGCGGGCAGGGCGGCTTGGGCAATATGCATTTCAAGACCTCGACCAATCGCGCACCGCGCAAGGCCACCACCGGCAGCGAAGGCGAAGACCGCGAGCTGCATATGGAGCTGAAGCTGCTGGCGGATGTCGGCATGCTCGGTTTCCCGAATGCCGGCAAGTCGACCTTCATCCGCGCGGTGTCGGCGGCGACGCCGAAGGTCGCGGACTACCCGTTCACCACCCTGTATCCGAACCTCGGCGTGGTTCGTGTCGAGCAGGATCGCAGTTTCGTGATCGCCGATATTCCCGGCTTGATCGAAGGCGCTGCCGAAGGCGCGGGCCTCGGCGTGCAGTTCCTCAAGCACGTGCAGCGCAACCGCCTGCTGCTGCACATCGTCGACCTGTCGCCGATGCTCGAAGGCGATGAGGCGGTCGAGCACATTGCCGGCGAGGTGCGTGCGATCGAGCGCGAGCTTGAACGCTATGACGCCGAACTGCTTGGGCGGCCGCGCTGGCTGCTGCTGAACAAGGGCGATCTGCTGGATGACGATACCCGCCGCGAGCGCGCCGAAGCCGTGGTCAAGGCACTGGAGTGGACTTCGCCCTGGTTCCTGATCTCTGCGATCAGCCGCGACGGCACCTTCGCCGTGGCCCAGCATGTGATGGAGTTCTTCGACGCCGAGAAGCGCGCCGAGCTGCAGGCGGTCGACGAAGATCAGCCCTGGAACCCGCTGGGCTGATGCAGCTCAGGTGCGAGTGCTGATCAAGCACTCGCGCCAGGCTTCCACCGCCGCGCCCGACAAATCGCCAGCCACAAAAAAGCCGACCTTGCGGTCGGCTTTTTGTTGTCCCGCGGCCGCTGTCGGCTCGGTACTTACGCCATCGCCTTGATGCGCGCCGTGAGGCGGCTCTTGTGGCGTGCGGCTTTGTTCTTGTGGATCAGGCCCCGGGAGGCGTAGCGGTCAAGCACCGGCTCGCAGGCGTTGTAGGTGGCAACCGCGGTTTCGCGGACACCGGCGTCGATCGCCTTGATCACCTTCTTGATGGTGGTGCGCACCATGGAACGGGCGCTGGCGTTACGTTCGCGGCGAACTTCAGACTGCTTCGCGCGCTTCTTTGCGGATTTGATATTGGCCAAGGGAGACTCCTCGAGGCGAAAGCGGGATGGCGGGACAAGACGCGCAAGTATGCGGGTGCGGGCGAGGTGCGTCAATCGGGGCGGCGGTTTGGCGCCGCCGCTGGCGGCGCGGGATTCGGGAGTGGGGAATCGGGAAGGGTCAGAGCGGACTGACGCGCGATCTGAGCGCAGCGCGCTGATGGGAAGCGTGGCCTCGCACCTGATCGGTCGGCGCCGGAGCCCGGTACGCTCCAACGATTCCCGATTCCCGATTCCCGATTCCCGATTCCCGATTCCCGATTCCCGATTCCCCACTCCCGATTCCCGACCCACAAGGCACACTAGCGCCCCCCATCTGCCCGCTCGTCCTCACCGCCCCATGCCCAGCCTGCTGCGTTCGCTCGCCGCCTTCAGCGGCCCGACCTTTCTGTCGCGCATTCTTGGCCTGGTGCGCGAGATGGTGATCGCGCAGACCTTCGGCGTGAACGCGGCGACCGATGCGTTCTGGATCGCGTTCCGCATCCCCAATTTTTTCCGCCGCCTGTTTGCCGAGGGCTCGTTCTCGCTGGCCTTTGTGCCTGTGTTCACCGAGTACAAGCAGACCCGCGAGCAGGCCGAGTTGCGCGAGTTGATCGCGCGCACCGCCGGCACCCTGGGCGCGATCCTGCTGGTGGTCACCGCGCTGGGCATGCTGTTTGCACCGCAGATCGCGGCCCTGTTCGCGCCTGCCACGGTCGACGATGGCGGCAAGGCGGATCTGATCGCCGATCTGCTGCGGATCACCTTCCCCTTTCTGCTGCTGGTGTCCTTGACCGCGCTTGCCGGCGGCGCGCTCAATAGCTACGGCCGTTTCGCGTTGCCGGCGGCGACGCCGATGATCCTCAACATCTGCATGATCCTCGCGGCCTGGTATCTGGCGCCGCTGTTGGCGGTGCCGGTGATGTCGCTGGCGATCGCGATCCTGGTCGCGGGCGTGCTCCAGCTGCTGGTGCAATTTCCCTCGCTGCGCCGGCTTGATCTGCTGGCCTGGCCGCGATGGGGCGGCGCGCATGCGGGGGTGCGACGGATCATGACCCTGATGGTGCCGACCCTGTTCGGCAGCTCGGTGGCGCAGGTCAATCTGCTGCTCGATACCGTCATCGCCGCCTACCTCGCGGTCGGTTCGCAGACTTGGCTGGCGCAAACCGATCGGCTGCTTGAGTTTCCGCTCGGCATCTTCGGCGTGGCCCTGGGCACGGTGATCCTGCCGGCGCTGTCGCGCCACCACGTTGGCACCGACCCGGCCGGGTTCTCGCGTGCACTCGACTGGGGCCTGCGGCTGGCCCTGTTGATCGCGCTGCCCGCGATGCTGGGGCTGGCGCTGTTGGCCGAACCCATCCTCGCCACCTTGCTGCAGTACGGCGCGTTCACCGCCTTCGATACCCGCATGGTCGCACTGTCGCTGATGACGGTCAGCGCCGGCCTGCCGGCTTTTGTGCTGATCAAGGTCGTTGCGCCCGCCTTCTACGCCCGCCAGGACACCGCCACCCCGGTCAAGATCGGCATCGTCGCGATGGTCGCCAACATGGGCCTCAACATCGCCTTTCTGGCGGCGTTGCTGTGGTGGCGCGCCGACGAGTTCGCGCCGGGCTTGGGCGTGTTCGAGCGCTTGGCCGCGCTGCCCGGGCTGCATGTGGCGCTGTCGCTGGCCAGCGTGTGCTCGGGCTGGCTGAACCTGCTGCTGCTGTGGTGGGTGCTGCGTAGGCAGGGCGTGTATCAGGCGCAGCCTGGCTGGTCGCTGGATCTGCTGCGGCTGGGCGCGGCCTGCCTGGCGATGTGCGCGGTGCTGCTGTTCGGCCTGCAGCAGTGGCCGGATTTCGGCCTCTACGATTGGTCCGGCCGCGCCCTGCGTCTGGCCGTCCTGATCGGCGGCGGCGCCGCCAGCTTCGGCGTAGTGATGCTGGCACTGGGCCTGCGGCCGCGGGATCTGCGTGAGGGCCGGTAGCCGGCAATCGCGAATGGGGAATTGCTAGGCCTGCAGCGGTTCGGCGAGATCGATGAGCGCGACGCATCCCGTTGCCCATCGGCTGCCCGTGCCATCGGGTGACGTGCTGCATCCACGCGTTCGACCTTGGGCCGCGCTGCGCTTGGCCCAACCTACCCAAGCCCCGCCTCGCCGCAGAAAGCCCACCCGCTTCACGTTGCTTGGCGCCAAGCGCAGCGCGGCCCAACGCGCGCGAGCCTCGATTCGTCGCGCAGCCCGAACGGCTTTCTACAGAACAGGACAGAAGTGCACTCTGGCCTCTGTTCTGGCTGCACCGCATCGCCAGTGACTCGCGCCTGTCAAACAAACGCCGCGCTGCAGTCACGTGGCGACGCGAAGCTTCTGCAACAACGCGACCCACGAGGCATTGGCCATGCAGCATCGACGCCCCCTCGCGGCCGCATGGCTGGCGCTGCTCTGCCTTGTATCCAACCTGCCCGTCGCGTCTGGCAGCGAAGGCCCGACGCTGTGGCGGGTCAGCCACGGCGAACATCAGCTGGTCGTGCTCGGAAGTCTGGTGCCCCTGCCTACCCAGGTGTCCTGGAACCAGGGCCCGATCACGGCGCATCTGGCGGAAAGCGAAGTGCTGCTCGAACCGCCCGGTGTCGAGTTGGAAGGCGGTTTGTCCTGGCTGGGCACGCTGTGGCGATTGCCCACCCTGCTGCGGGCACGCAACAACCCTGCCGAGGGCACCTTGGATGCCGTCCTGCCGTCCGAGCTGTGGCAGCGCTGGGAGCGGCAGCGCAGCGTGTTTCTGGCAGGCCAGCGCAGCATCGGCCGACGTCGGCCCATCGTCGCCGCCGACGAACTGCAGCAGCGGGCGATGCAGGCCTACGGTCTGGAGCTCGAGAATCAGGTGGCCGAACAGATGAGTCGCATGGCACGGCGCCAAGGCGTGGCGCGCATCGACACGGCGGTTCCGCTCTCATTGGACGCGGTCAACGCGTTTCTGGACGCCGTGGCGCAGCAGCCTTTGGACGACCTGGTCTGCTTCGAGAAGGTGCTGGCACGCGTCGAGGCAGGGCCGGAACAGCTGCGCGCACGGGCCGAGTCCTGGCGCGAGGGCATGCTGTCCGACCTGCAGACCCAGCCACTTGGCGACACCCTGGCGATCTGCTCGCAGGCACTGCTGGGACACCCGGCCGCACGCGCGCAGGGCATCGACGACCTGCCCGAACGCGCGCGCCAGCGCTGGCTGGAGGTCGCCGAACAGACCCTGCAGGCACATCGGCGCAGCGTGGCCGTGCTGCCGCTGAGCCTGGTGCTGGGCGAGTCCGGCTACCTCGCTGAACTGCAGCGCCGCGGCTTCACGGTGGAACCTTCTGTGCACCCCGCCGGTGAGCCGGCGGAAACGACTCGGCTGAGCCAGCGCTGAGCCGTCAAACGCGCAGGCGTCGCCGTTCGACGATGGCGTTCGCAGAAGATGCGACGAGGAGTTGCAGAAGGGCGGCGGGGCGCCCCGTGCAGGTGCCAAGGCTTCGAGCGTCGCGCCCGCACAAGCCGGCCTTGGCGTAGCAGTCGCTCGGTGCGCATGACGTGGACGATCAACACGTGCTGGCTTGCAGGCGACCCAGGCATCAGGCCGCAGCGCAGGGCGGGTCGCGAGCGAGCTGCCACGGCAGCCCACAGCCTCCGATCTACCGCGGCCCATCGGCAGACGTCAGGTTCAATTCCCACCGCAGCCTCAGCCGTGCTCCGCTGCCGCCGCTGGGGCTGATCCAGCCCGCTGCTCGCGAGTTCACGCCGGCAGTTTTTGATGGCACGCGAACCGCGCTTAGACCTCGTCGGCATCGCGCAGCACCTCGTGCAGCGCGGCAACGACCGCAAGCCCTGCTGTGCCCACGATGTGGACATCAGCAACGTCGATAGTCGGCACCATCGACAGGCGCTCGCCGAGGCCGCGATGCGGCAGGGCTGTGCCGCATGCCTGCATGTTGATGACCCACCACGTGCACCTGCGGGTGACGCCCGCTGAGGTGGGTGGCGTCTTGCGGAGGAGGCAAGCCATCGGGCGACGCAGAGTGGCCCGCTTCAACGCCTGCTACTGCCGCACCGGCACCCTCTGGGAAGGGCGCCTCAACGCGGCACTCGTCGATGGCGATCGTTACCTGCTCAGTGGCGATCGCTGCATCGAGTTGAACCCGGTGCGCGCCGGCAGCCCGGCCGGGCCTGACCTGTGCCCCTGGTGCAGCGACGCCCGCAATGCCGACGGCAGCCATGATCTTCGAGTCACCGGTGGAGCCCACGGGTCTAGCAACGCAGCTCCGGGTCATCGCCGCCGGGTAGCAGGCGCACGGTGCCAGAAAGCTGGACCTGACCCGGTAGATGGTGCTCTAAAATGCCGGGCACACGCATTCGGATGCGTTGATCGACCGTTCCCTTCATTCGCCATCATTCGACAATTCTTCCCAGGCGCGACGGCCCTAACCGGCCACCGTCTGGAACCACAACTTTGGAGTCGTCTTGAATATTCATTTCTTGCCAACAACGCTGTGCGGGCTTTTGAGCAGGTTGCAGCGTCACAGCAGCGGGCGAGGCGTGCTCGCGCTGCTTCTGCTGCTTGCGTTCTCGACCATCCTCATCCCGGCGCATGCACAGACAACGCTCAACGACATCTCCCAAGTCGCCGCGGGCGGGGGCCACAGCTGTGGCCTCACCACCGGTGGCGGGGTCAAGTGCTGGGGCAGTAACAGCCGCGGCCAGCTCGGTGATGGCACTACCACGGATCGCCTGACTGCGGTGGACGTAAGCGGACTGGGCAGTGGGGTCAGCGCTATCGCCACGGGCAGCGCCCACAGCTGCGTTCTCACCACGGGTGGAGGGGTCAAGTGCTGGGGCAACAACTACTCCGGTCAGCTTGGGGACGGCAGTAGCTCGGCTCGCTTGACTGCGGTGGACGTCAGCGGACTGAGCAGCGGGGTCAGCGCCATCACTTCGGGAGGGTCGCACACGTGCGCCATCACCTCGGGCGGCGGGGTCAAATGCTGGGGTGCAAACTCCAGCGGCCAGCTCGGCGACAACACCAACACCGATCGCTGGACTGCAGTGGACGTGAGTGGCCTGAGCAGCGAGGTCAGCGCCATCGCCGCGGGCGATCGGCACACCTGCGCCCTCACCACGAGCGGCGGGGTCAAGTGTTGGGGCTACAACGGTTACGGCCAGCTCGGTGACGGCACCACCTGGAATAGGTGGACTGCAGCAGATGTAAGCGGTCTAGGCAGCGGGGTCGGCGCCATCGCCGCGGGCCAAACCCACACATGCGCCCTCACCACCGGCGGCGGGGCCAAGTGCTGGGGCAGCAACTTGCGCGGCCAGCTGGGTGACGGCACCGCCAACCAGCTCCTCACTCCGGTGGACGTCAACGGACTAGGCAGCGGGGTCAGCGCCATCGCCGCGGGCCAAACCCACACATGCGCCCTCACCACCGGCGGCGGGGCCAAGTGCTGGGGCAGCAACTTCTTCGGTCAGCTCGGTGACGGCACCGCCATGAATCGTTCGACTGCGGTGGACGTCAGCGGACTGAGCAGCGGGGTCAGCGCCATCGCCGCGGGCATAGGCCACACCTGCGCCGTCACCACCGGCAGCGGGGTCAAGTGCTGGGGCGACAACTTCTTCGGTCAGCTCGGTGACGGCACGACCACCGTTCGCTTGACTGCGGTGGACGTCAACGGGCTGGGCAGCGGGGTCAACGCCATCGCCACTGGCTACGAGCACGCCTGCGCCCTCACCACCGGCGGCGGGGTGAAGTGCTGGGGCAACAACGTCCACGGTCAGCTCGGTGACGGCACCACATCGGCACGCTTGACTGCGGTGGACGTCAGCGGACTGAGCAGCGGGGTCAGCGTCATCGCCGCGGGCGACAGCCACACCTGCGCCCTCACCACGGGCGGTGGGGTCCAGTGCTGGGGCGCTAACAGCCGCGGCCAGCTTGGGGACGGCAGTAACGCGGCTCGCTTGACTGCGGTGGACGTCAGTGGACTGAGCAGCGGGGTGAGCGCCATCGTGGCGGGCACCTCCCACACCTGCGCGCTCACCACCGGCGGCGGGGTGAAGTGCTGGGGCTACAACCTATCCGGCCAGCTCGGTGACGGCACCACCACGGAGCGCTTGACCGCGGTAGACGTCAGCGGACTCAGCAGCGGGGTGAGCGCCATCGTGGCGGGCAGCACCCACACCTGCGCGCTCACCACCGGCGGCGGGGTCAAGTGCTGGGGCAACAACTACTCCGGTCAGCTTGGGGACGGCAGTAGCTCGGCTCGCTTGACTGCGGTGGACGTCAGCGGACTGAGCAGCGGGGTCAGCGCCATCGCCGCGGGCATAGGCCACACCTGCGCCGTCACCACCGGCGGCGGGGTGAAGTGCTGGGGCTACAATTTATCCGGCCAGCTCGGTGACGGCACCACAACGGAGCGCTTGACCGAGGCAGACGTCAGCGGACTCAGCAGCGGGGTCATCGCCATCGCTGCGGGCAGGTCCCACACCTGCGCCCTCACCACGGGCGGCGGGGTGAATTGTTGGGGCTACAACGGCAACGGCCAGCTCGGTGACGGCACCATCATGAATCGCTTGACTGCAGTGGACGTCAGCGGACTCAGCAGCGGCGTCAACGCGATCGCCGCGGGTGGCGACCACACCTGTGCCCTCACCACGGGCGCTGGGGTGAAATGCTGGGGCAGCAACGTGAGAGGCCAGCTCGGCATCGGCGGCCGCAACTACGGTCTGCCTGGCGACGTGCTGATGACCGACTTCCTGTTCTTCAACGGGTTCGAGAGCGAGCCGTGAGCACGGCGGGGATCGCCATTTCGCCGAACGCGCTGCGGCGCCAAGGCGAACAGCGAGGCGAGGACAAGAGTGCACGCCAGCTGCCGGATCCACTTTGAGCTTGGGCCAAGCGCAGCGCGGCCCAACACCACAACGGAGCACTGCCTCAGAACAGACGGAGCGCGCGCATCCAGGCGCGCTCACGCATCGAAGCTCGCTGTTGTAGGAGCCTGATCGCAGGCGATCGCAGCCTTGACCCTGAGAACAGGTGCGGTCGCGAGCAAGCTCGCTCCTACAGCAGCGGGTAGCTGATCACGCCGCGCGCCTCCTCTGGTTGCCAGGCGAGCACATGGGGGCGCGGGCCATCGTCGTGCTGTGCCGTGACGAAGAGGCACTGCACCGCTTTGTCGAGCGTGAACCGCTGTATCGGGTGCACGAGTGCGTGTTCGGGGTGCTGGCGCCTGAAAGCGAGCCTGTCGATCCGCGGCTTTGAGGCGAAATTCCCGCCGTTCGGGGGAGCCGTGCGGCGGGGCACAAGTGGCAAAACGAACCGAACCGGATCGTCGGCGTCAGGGTTTGGAAGGTCGCGCCCGCGCCAGTCGGGACTTGCGCAGCAAACGCTCGGTGCGCATGACGTGGACGATGAACACCCGTTGCCTATCGTGGCGATAGAACACGCGGCAGGGTGGTTGAACGAGCTGGCGATAGCGCGAGCGGCCCAGTTCGGGGACGCGGACGCCGCTCTCGGGGCGCTCGGCCAGCTGCTCCACGTGCGCGAGCACGCGCTGCACGACTTCCGCTGCGGCCGCTGGGCTCTCCAGTGCGATGTAGTCGGTGATGGCTTCGAGGTCTGCCAGTGCCGGCTCCGACCAGATTATTTCAGCCATCGAGCCAGTCGGGCCTTGGCCTGATCGTGGGTGACCACGCGACCTTCCGCTACGGCCTGTTCACCGCGCGCGATGCCTTCCAGCACGCTCATGCGTTGCTGCATCAGCTCGTAAGTCTCCACGTCGACCAGATAGGCGCTGGGCAGGCCGTGCTGGGTGATCAGGATCGGCTGCTTGCTCCGCTCCACATCCGAGAGAAGTTCAGTGGCCTGCCGCTTGAGCGTGGTGACAAGTTCGGTGCGCATGGAGTGACACTAAAGTATCACTTGTCAGGTCGCAAGCCCTGCCGCGCGCTGCAGGTCAAGCGAGTGCGCAGGCAACGCAGCACAAGGGACCGGCTGCATTTCCTGCGCTGCATGCAGAGCGGTAGCGATGCCATGGCCGTGTTCAATCCAGCGGGCTCCGACTTACTTTGCCTGGGGGCTCTTATGGCGCGCGTATCCAGCTTCGAACTCGCGAGCACCGCGCAGCACGTCGTTCAGCGCGGCAACGATGGTTGAACCTGCTTTGCCTGCGGCGTCGACGACCAGGACGGTCGTGGTCGGCACCATCGACACGCCCTTGCTGAATAGCTGAGAGATGCACGTCTACGTACTGATGACCAACCACCTGCACCTGTTGGTGATGCCCGCCGAGGTGGGGGCGTCTGGCGGAGCAAGCAGGCCATCGGGCGAAGCGAGGCGGGCTGCTTCGACGCCAGCTACCGCAGCACTGGCAACCCAGCTCGCCAGCGAGGTTCGTTTCCGTGGCCGTCCAAGTCCAAGGGATAAACGAACCTGACCTTTTGATGTTGAACGGGAAGAACAGCGCCGCCACGGGCATCAACAGGGTGCCGAGCCCGAAACCCGAGAACAGCGTGAGCGCCGAGGCCAGCGGTGCACGGGCCGAGACGGGGATCAGTTCCGCGGCCTTCCTTTTTCGCTGTTCCGGCGTGCGGGGCGCTGCGGCGCGGCGTGACTTCCGGCCGATGGGCCCGCATCCCCCCGTGGCTAGACTGCCCGCGGTGAAGAGCAAGTCAATTCTGGCTGCCAGCGCCGCGTCCTAGGGAGGACCCATCATGAAGATTCTGAACGCGCTCGCCGCGGGCTTCTGCTTAGCCGCGGCATCCACGACCTCGGCGATGAACGCCGAAGAGCTGATCGCAAAAAACATCGAAGCCCGCGGCGGACTCGAGAATATCCAGGCCATCGACGCCGTCCGCGCGAGCGGGCGCATGGTCTATGCGGAAGGCGACTTTTCGATCGAGATGGCCTACCTGAACCTCGTTCGCGCCGACGCCGGCTGCCGCACGGAGGTCGCGCTGCAGGGGCTCACCGCCATCACGGCCTATGACGGGGGCACGGGCTGGAACGTCTCGCCCTTCCAGGGCCGCCGCGATCCGGAGCGCATGTCCGCCGACGACGCCAAGTCGCTTGAGTACTGCGCCGACCTCGACGGCCCGCTGGTGGACTGGCAGGCCAAGGGTCACCAGGTCGAGTACCAGGGCACCGAGGACGTGGACGGCACCGAGGCACACAAGCTGAAAGTGACGTTGAAGAACGGCGACGTGCAGACGATGTACTTCGACCCGGACTACTTCCTCGAGATCCGCTCGCTGGTGCAGACGACGGTCCGCGGCGTGAAGCAGGAGCAGGAAACCGACGTCGGCAACTACGAGCGGGTCAATGGCGTGTACCTGCCGTTCTCGATCGAGTCCGGCGCCAAGGGCGGTCCGAAATCGCAGAAGGTCGAGATCGAGAAGATCGAAGCCGGCGTCGAGATCGACCCCGCCCAGTTCGCCTTCCCCACCCGCTGAACGAGGACACGATCATGAAGACCCATTCCCTGGTCGCGGCCCTCCTGCTCGCCTCCGGCACGACCGCCATGGCGGTCGACTCCCCGGCGGTGCGCTTCGACAGCGCCACCATTTCCGGCCTCGGCGCCCGCAACATCGGCTCGGCCACCATGAGCGGCCGCATTTCGGCGATCGCCGCGCACACCGAAGGCGGCAAGGTCACGATCTACGCTGGCGCCGCCTCGGGCGGCATCTGGAAATCCGAAGACAGCGGCACGACCTACCAGCCCATCTTCGACAAGCAGCCCGTGCAGTCGATCGGCGCGCTCGCGCTCGACCCCAATGATCCCGAGACCCTGTGGGTGGGCACCGGCGAAAGCTGGACGCGCAACTCGGTGTCGATCGGCAACGGCATGTACCGCACGCGTGACGGTGGCAGCACCTGGGAGTACCTGGGCCTGCCGAACAGCGAGCGCATCACCAAGATCCTCGTGCATCCGAAGGACGGCAACACCGTCTACGTCTGCGCCCCCGGCAAGCTCTGGAGCGACTCCCCGGACCGCGGCCTGTACCGCACGACGGACGGCGGCGCGACCTGGCAGCTGGTGCTGAAGGGCCCCAACCTGTCAACGGGCTGCTCCGGCGTCACCATGGACCCGAGCAACCCCGACGTGATGTTCGCCGGCACCTGGGATTTCCGTCGTCAGGGTTGGACCTTCCGCTCCGGCGGCGAGGGCCCGACGGCCAACTCGGGGAGCGGTCTCTTCCGCTCCACCGACGGCGGCAGCACTTGGCGCGAACTGGCCGCGGGCAGCAACGGCCTGCCGGCCAAGCCCTACGGCCGCATCGAGGTCGAGATCGCGCCTTCCGATTCCAAGCGCGTCTACGCCTTCATCGAGGGCGTGGATTCGGCGCTGTACGCCTCCGAGGACGGCGGCGCGACGTGGGAGCAGCGCGACAAGAGCCAGATGATGGTCTGGCGCCCGTTCTACTTCGCCAACCTCATCGTCGACCCTACCAACGCCGATCGCGTCTTCAAGACCAACCTGCGGCTGATCGTCAGCACCGACGGCGGCAAGAGCTTCGCCGACACCGCGGGCGCCACCCATGCCGACTCGCACGACGTCTGGGTGAACCCGACCAACCCGCAGCACATCGTCATGGGTGACGACGGCGGCATGTGGTACAGCTACGACGGCGGTTCGCGCTGGTGGAAGGCGGGCAACCTGCCGATCTCGCAGTTCTACCGAGTCGCGGTCGACCAGCAGGATCCCTACCAGGTGTACGGCGGCCTGCAGGACAACAGCTCGTGGATCGGTGATTCCAGCTACCCGGGCGGCGTCACCAACGACCGCTGGAACAACATCTACGGCGGCGACGGCTTCTGGGTGCTGCCCGACAACGCCGACCCGCGCTACGTCTACGCCGAGTACCAGGGCGGCAACATCACCGTGTTCGACCGCGAGACGCGCTTGGCCCGCGACATCCAGCCGAAGGCCGGCGCCGGCGAGAAGCTGCGCTTCAACTGGAACTCGCCGATGCACCTCTCGGCGACCAACAAGGGCTCGCTCTACCTCGGCGCGCAGTTCCTGTTCCGCACCCGCGACCGCGGCCAGAGCTGGCAGCGCATCTCGCCGGACCTCACCACCAACGACCCGAAGAAGCAGCAGCAGGAACTGTCAGGCGGCATCACCGTCGACAACTCGTCGGCCGAGATGCACACCACGATCTTCTCGATCAGCGAATCGCCGCGCGACGCCAACACCATCTGGGTCGGCACCGACGACGGCAACGTCCAGGTCACCCGTGACGACGGCAAGACCTGGACCAATGTCGCGCGCAATCTGCGTGGCCTGCCGAGCGGGAACTGGATCTCGTGGGTCGAGGCCAGCCGGCACGACGCCGCCACCGCCTACGTCACCGTGGACCGCCACATGTGGGGCGACATGGACGCCCATGTGTTCGTCACCCGCGACCACGGCCGCACCTGGGCACGCATCGGCGGCGCCGATGACGGGATCCGCGGCTACGCCCACGTGATCAAGGAAGACCCGGTCGATCCGGACCTGCTGTTCCTCGGCACCGAGAAGGGCTTGTGGATCAGCAACGATGGCGGCCAGCGCTGGGCCGAGTTCAAGGGCGGCGATTTCCCGAGCGTGGCGGTGCGCGACATCGCCGTGCAGGACCGCGAGAACGACCTCGTGCTGGGCACGCACGGCCGCGGCATCTGGATCATCGACGACGTTTCGCCGCTGCGCTCGCTGGACGAGGCCACGCTGGCGAGCCGCGGCGCCTTCCTCGCCTCGCGCCCGGTGCAGCAGCGCATGGCCGGCGTGGGCGGCTGGTCCTCGGGCGATGCCGTGTTCACCGGGCCGAGTGCGCCCTCCGGCGCGGTCATCACCTACTACCAGCCGACGCGCCACCTGTTCGGCCCGATCAAGCTTGAGATCCTCGATGCGGCTGGCAAGGTCGTCGACACCATCCCCGCCAGCAAGCGCCGCGGCATCAACCGCGTGACCTGGTCGATGCGCGTGCCACCGCCGCGCGTGCCGAAGGGTGCGCAGGCCGCGTTCAACGCCTCGCAGGGCCCGCGTGTGCTGCCGGGCACCTACACCGTGCGCCTGACCAAGGGCGAGGACGTGTACGAGGCGCCGCTGCAGATCGGTCTCGACCGTCGCGCCAGCTACACGGCGGAGGATCGCCGCATGCAGTTCGACGCGGCCATGCGCGTGCACGGCCTGTTCGGCGACATGAGCGGCCTGATGGACCGCATCGCCGGCACGGCCGGCATGGCGGGCCAGATCGGCGGCTCGCTGCCGGAAGGTGATGCCCTTCGTACCGACCTCGAGGCCTACGTCGCCGCGGCCGAGGTCATCCGCAAGCGCATCGTCGCCACCACGGAAGGCGGCGCCATCACCGGCGAGATCCGACTGCGCGAGCACACCGACGAGCTGTACGGCGCCCTGATGGGCTACGAAGGCCGGCCGGGCGACAACCAGCTGGAGCGTATCGACGTACTGCTCGCCGACTACGCCGCGATCGACGCCGACTTCGCCAAGCTGATGGCGGACCGCCTGCCGGCCCTCAACGAGGCCCTCAAGGCCAAGGGCCTGCCGGCGATCGCTGCCCCGCCCGCCGGCCCGCGGACCGCCGGCGTCCGCAGCGCCGACCTCGGCCAGAACCGCGTGGCACGCACCGCACGCAACTTGATCCAGGGCGCGCATCGCTCGCTGGCGCGCTAAGCACGACGCGCCCGGCAGGCCACTGCCGGGCGCTACTTCATGCACCGACGAGGTGCCGTCGGATTTCCGTGTTCGCACCTTGTGCCCGACAGCCTGTCGGGCCTGCGTTGCCCGGGCTGCACATTCGCCCGCGCGCTCCACAGTCCGCTGATTCCTGGTCGGATGCCCACACAGGCAAACGTCGAACTGTTGATCGGATGCCCCTGCGCGACCGAAGGCCGGCCGCTGCACGACGAAGCAAGCGCCGCGGCGAGTCATCCCTTTAGTCTTGAGTTCGGATCTGCTTGACCCCGGATCTGAGTCACGCCGCGCCCTTGCCCCATGGCTTTGCCATTGGGTACGCGGCACGCTCTACTGCCGACCGCTCGCATGGATCCCCTCTTCGACATGAACCTGAACTTTCGCAAGCGCGCGTCGCTTGTGCTTCTGGCCGTCTGTACCGGGCCTGCCATGGCCGCAGCACCCAATCCGGACGCTGCACAACTCGACGCCGCGATTGTCGCGTTCTGGCAGGCGCGTGCGGCTGCCGAGGGGGTCAGCGCTGCAAGCCCCGCGTGGCAAATCACTGAAGCGCTCGGCTGCATGCCGGCATTCGATTCCGATCGCGGCGGCGCATCGCGCGACCACTGGATCTGCGTCGGCGCCACCACCATTCCGGACTTCCATGCCGACGCGCTGGTGCAGGTCGACGGCAGCGACTGGAAGGTCGTCGACCTCGGCGGCGCCGACCCCGCGTGTGCGCCGATCAAGGAAGCCGAATCGGCGCTTTGCGCGATCACCGGCATCGACCGGCTGGACATCACCGGTGAGATCGACGACGGCGAAGGCATGCTGACCGACCAGCGCAATGGCGACCCGACGATGCGGCATCCGTACCGTGTCATGTGTCGCTACGAATCGAACCTCGCCAGCTACCACGTCTTCCTGACGTACGCCGATGGCCGCTACGTCTTCGACCCGGGCGACATGAGCGGCACGGGAGTGCCGACGCCGTGGTTCGTTCGCGGTGAGCCGGTGACTCCCGCGGAGTCGACACCGCCGCAGTGAACGTCTGCGGATTACGAAACACCTGCTCGCCTACGAGCGCGCTGCGACGCTGGAGCAGGGCTACCGCTGGCACCTGCAGCTGATAGAGCGTCTATGCGCGGCCAAGCCAGCGCGGGCTGGCGACGAAGCGCGCTGGCCCTGCGCGAATACATGCTGCGGCACGAGGCAATGCACCGGCTCAATGAGCGCGAACCGCTGTACTGGGTGTATGTATGCGCGTTCGGTGTGCTGGCGCTGGAGAGCGTCCCAGCCCCGCGTGGCGGATGAGGTGCTCCTGAATACACTAGGATTGTGTCGCTCGCGCTCTTGGTAAGAGCCTGCTTGCAGGCGACCGCAGCCTGCGCCCTGCACCCACCCTGCGCGTCGCGAGCAAGCTCGCTCCTGCAAACAGCCGGGCTTCGTCAAGCAACGCCAAGCGTCTTGGCAAGGCCTCTGCCTTTTGAGAGCCCGCGGCTTTGAGGTAGAACGTGCCTCGCCCGTGAGGGCTCAGGCATCTGGAAGAACACGACCTGGTCCGGGACACCCCTTCACGCGATGGCCCAGTCGGTCGGCCCCTCTGCTTCTGGCAGGCAGGCAGGCTTGGCGATGAGAGGCGTCAGCCCATCGAGCCTTGGCGTAATATTCGTTCACATTACTGCTCGAGAAGCGCCAACGCTCGGCAAGAACACGCCTCGATTGCCTGGAGACCCTACGAAATGACACCCATCCATAGACACACGAGCTGCGTTGATGTGCCCGCGAGTAAGCCGCGCTCCCGAGCGCTTCGCGCTTGGCAGTTCGCGGTGGCGGCCTGTGCGGTACTGGCGGCTTTCTCCGGTGGGGCCGCTGCCGCGGCACCCCAAGTGGAGGGCGCGGCAGGGCAGGGGCCGTTCGTGTTCGGCAACGGCTTCGAGGGGCGAAGCAGCATCGTGGATGGCCCGGGTACAGCTGCCGTGCTCGCCGGTCGTTGGTCCTCGATCGCGATCGGCAGCGACGGCTTCCCCGTCATCAGCTACATGGCCAGCGATGCGACGACCAGCTTCCTCCGGGTCGCCAAGTGCAGCGATGCCCGCTGCGCAGGCCCCGCCCAGATCACCACGGTCGACAACCAGGGCACGGATATCGCGAGCACGGGCACCTCGATCGCCATCGGGCCCGACGGACTGCCGGTCATCAGCTACGCCAGTCGTCCCGCCGGCTCGATGAAGGTGGTCAAGTGCGGCAATGCCGCCTGCAGCAGCGCGAACGTGATCACGAACATCGACGACCAGACCCCCCAGGACGTCTCGACCTACTCGTCGATCACGATTGGCTCCGACGGGCTGCCGATCGTCAGCTACTTCAACAGTTCACTCGGCACCCTGAAGCTGGTGAAGTGCGGCAACGCCGCCTGCAGTGCCGCCAACCAGACCAGCACGCTCAGCGGCGCGGACACGGTGGTCAACTCGGGCCAGAACACGGCCATCAAGGTCGGCGGCGACGGCCTGCCGATCGTTTCCTACAACACCAGCACCGCGCTTAACTTCGCCCTGAAGACGGTGAAGTGCGGCAACCTGGCCTGCACCAGCGGCAACGTCGTCTCGACTGTCGACGATCCCGCCAATGCGGTTGGCGACTTCAACGCCATGGTGATCGGCACTGACGGCTTCCCGGTCATCGCGTACCGCGACATCACGGCACGGGCCGTGAAGGTCGTGAAGTGCGGCAATGCGACCTGCACCAGCGGCAACACCATCACAACAGTTGACGACTCCAGCAACAGCATGGGGGTCGACATCGCCATCGCGCTCGCGCCGAACGGCCGTCCTGTGATCGTCCACCGCGATCTCACTGAGAGACAGAACGTGATGATCCAGTGCGGCAACAGCGCCTCCTGCTCGGCCGGCAACCAGCGCTCGGTCCTCGAAGGCGGCATCGATGCGCAGGAGCTGTCGATCGCGATCGGAGCCGATGGCCTGCCACTTGTCACCTACTACGACTTCGATGCGCGCTCGCTCAAGATCGCGCGCTGAGCCGCCCTACGCGCATGGTTGATGTCGAAGTGCTCGCCGGCACCTTGATCTGATCGACCGCCTGTGCGCGGCCGATGCCAGCCTGTTCCGCCGTACCGAGCGCCGCTTCGTCGACCTGGACCCGCCCGAGAGCGAGGGCGCGGCCACGGCCACGGCCTCGGCCTGGTGACAGGCGATCACCGCAGCGGAAATCGAGGGCAGGGTGATCAAGCCGAGCGATGGCTTGGCGCAGGGCAGAAAGGGCCTGCTGCGAGCCGACGAGTCCATTGGACTCGTAGAAGTACCCGCCGACCCTCGGGCGCTTGAGCGGGGGTCGGCGCGACTTTGGTACCAGCGGCGTGTTGCTGTTCGAAAGCAGGTGGCTCAGACCGAACTCGCTGTTGTGACAGCCAAAGCAGCCGGGCGTGTCCTCCTGGTGATAGGTCTCCATGGTCGAGTTCGCGAGCAGCAGTGAGCCCGCGAGCATCGGATCGGTCCCACTGGCCGGAATCGAGCCGTCCTTCGACCACACCGCGCCCACCTGGATGTAGTTCGCGCGCACGTCCTTGACCAGGCCAAGCATCAGCTCGATATCGAAGTTCAGTGAGATCAGCTGGCTGTTGTTGTCGGCCGAGGCCGGGGTCGGTGCGCTGCCCCAGGGATTGACCCGATACACATCGTTCGGGCGGATGCTGTTGCCTTGGGTGGCCTGCAGATCGCCGTTGCTCTGCACGGTCATCTGCGCCACCAGCGCGCCGTCGCGGCTGCCGCCGTTCTGCATGAAGTTCCAATCGCCCTGCGAGTTGTAAGGCACTTCGAGCCGCGGGCCGAACAGGCTGTTGAAGTAGAAGTCATTGTTCGGCGCGTTGTCCTCGTGCTCGAACGTGGCCCAGACCACTTCCGGGTGGCCCTTGACCGGCCCCACCACGTGCATGCCAACGAGCGCGAGCGTTTTGACCTCGGTTGGCTGTTTCGCGTCGATGGTCCAGGTGCTGCTGCTGGTCTTCAGATAGCGCGGCACGGCTGCGACCGTAGTGATGTATTGGCTGTGGTCGGCGACCGTGCTGGCATCCACCCATGCCGTCTTCAGCTCCAGGGTCAGCGCATTGCCGTCCTTGAGGTTGCTGCCGTTCTGGCTGGCATAGGCCAGGATCTTAGCCAGCTCCATTTGGGTGGTCGGAAACGGGGCGCTTTCCGCGATCTCGCCGTTGATCATCGTGGTGTTGAACCAGGCGAAGACGTCATTGGCGTGGGTGGCGAAGTAGACCAGCGAGCCCTTTAGGCTGAGCAGGGTTTCGTTGCCGCCGGCCTGGCCGCCGGGCTGGAACTGTTGCGGCTTGCTGCCGCGCAGGCTGAAGCGGTTGCCCGGCGCGCCGGCGCCGTTGCGCACGTAGGTGCCGCCATTCGAATCGAAGATCAGATCGAAGAACACCGGCGAGTCCAGCACCGTGCCGCCGGCCTCGGGCGAGTTGATCCACAGGAACATCTGGTGCGCCCACTTGTAGAAGTCGCAGGCGCTGGGCGACTCGGGGAAGGCCAGGCTGTCGGCAAACTTGACGTCGCCGCCGGCGGCAATGTGTCCGTCTTCGAACCAGGTGCCGAACTCGCGCGCCGAGATCGAACAGCTCGACTGCACGTACTGCAGACCCTCTGGGGCGACGCTCGGGCCGGCGGTGGCAGCCGCGCTGGCGCTGAGGCCGAAGGCAGCAACGAGGGCGGCAAGCAGCGGAGTCTGCGGCTTCGACATGGCGATTCTCCCGGAGAAGGTGGGGACGGGCCGAGTGTGATCGGCGTCACCAAATAAAGCCTCCGAGCGCGGGCTCAGCCAGCTGTCAGAGCTGACACTTGGCGCCTCGCCCAGTCGGTTTCATCGCTTCCCGTGGTGGATCACGCTGTGCGGGACGCTCAAGCCGGGCGGCAGACCGGCGGAGACGACAGATCCCGGGCTTCCCGGTGCGCACGGATGGAGGGGCGAGTTCCGCAGTCCAGGGCCTGTCGGTACGCGGCCGAGACGAAGCGCGGTCCTCAACGTGCGCGAGTGCTCCAAAAGCGCGTGGCCAGCGTCGGCCACTGCGCAACGCCATGGGCCCTCAGATCGCGCTGGGCGCTTGGCAGATCCGCTGCCAGCCAGCCGCGCCCCGAGCGCGTGTCGAGGATGAAGTAGCCGAGTGCGCGAATCTGCTGCGGCGTCGATTGATCGCTCATGCGGCAGACCACGAGATCACCCTGCCAGCCGAACTCCTCGCACCAGCGTTCGCTGCCGTCGTCTTGCCGACCGAATGCGCTCAGCATGCCGGGCGTCTTGCGTATGTATCCGTAGCTGCCGCCGTTCGAACGGAAGCTGTAGCCGTTGGGCAATTCGGTGGCGAGCAGTGGCGGGTCGGGGCTCACGCAGCCGGCGAGTAGCAGGCAGCAGAGCACAGACGCTCTGCGGTGGCCGAAGGTGTCCGGCGGACGACTGCGATGCATGGGGGCGAGCGCTCGCGTGCGAAGGATGGTGGAAGGCGACGTTTTCCGAGCATTGCTGCGGAATCGCAGCGTGCACCTCGTTGCTGATCAGGCGATCGCGAGAACTGTCGAAATGCGGGCGCCCGTTCAAGCCTCTAGAACTGCCCGCGCTCCACGCCCTCGTTCCAGCGCGCGGGATCGGGCGTCCACTCGCCTTCGCCGAGCATGGCCGTGGCCAGATCGGCGATGCGAAAGCCGAGCTGCGGCTCTGCGCCGACGCCAGCGTCGCGCTGGTGGGCGTGGCGCACGAAGGCGCGGAAGCGGTCTTCGGCGTGCGCCGCCCGCCCGGTGATGTGTCGGGCGAGGTCGTAGGACAGCAGGTTGCCGTCGTCGGTGCGCAGGAAGGACTTGCCCGACCAGAACTCCTGGATGGTGTCGGCGTTCCAGAAGGCCGCGTGCTTACGCCGCATTTAGTTCGGGTGGTACAGCTGGGCCGAGGGCGCGAACAGCTGCGGAAACAGGGCGGCCTCGGTATTGGTGGCCAGACCTTCGTTGAGCCAGGCCGGTATCGGCAGGTGGCTGACCAGGCAGTGCGTCAGCTCGTGCGCGACGGTCGGCTGCATCTGCTCCATGCCGCCCTCGAACATCGCGAAGTGCCCGTAGCCGGCGTTGACGAACATCCCTGAGGACAACGCGAACTCGCCTTCCTCCGGGTAGTAGTGGCTGATGTAGCGGTAGTAGTCGTCCTCGCTCCCGAACACCATCACCACGTGCTTGCCGTGGCCGGCATCGCTGGCGATGTCGCCGAGGTTGCGCCGAATCCAGCGGTGCACGTCCTGACAGAACTGTAGGAACACCTGTGCCGGCCGATCCGCCAGGTTCGACAGCAGCAGGAAATCGGGGCTTGAGCGCAGGCGATAGTCGCCCGGGAGCTCGCGACCTGTCGCCAGCAGCCAGTGCGCCGAGGCTGACGTCCACCAGTCATGGCGGGCCGCGTCGGTGAGGCCGGCGGGCTCCTGCAGCGCGAGCCGATCCCAGTCGGGCAGCGGCAGCGTGGTGCCGCTGCGCCAGGGCATCGGCACAGGCGCGAAGTGGTTGTGATCGACGAGAGCGCCGACCGCATCGGGCGCCGCCGGCGCGTCCGAGTAAGCGCGCGGCAGCAGGGCGGACAGCAGACGCTTCAACATGCAGAAGGCTCGGTCGGAGTGAAAGCGGACAGGGTCGCGCGCCGCGACCCGCGACGCGTCTTTGCCGACCGCGCTGCGGCGCGATTGTAGGGGCAGGCCGGCTTAGGTCGCGGACTCGCGCGTCGATGGCTGCCGGCGTGGCGCAGCGGCGCGACTCGGCCCCTGCGTGGCCCGGGTCTGCGCCGAGTTCCGGCGTGCCCCTCCACCAGCGGTCGGCGGATTGTTCGAGCTGCGTGCTCGCCGTTCTCGTTTTCGCCTCGATGGCGCCACCGCGCAGGGTCCTGCTGGGCGCTGTACCGGGCGGTACGGGCGGAATCTATGCATGACACCGGTGGCAGCTTTTGGCATCTTCTCGGTTTGACCGGATCCGAGGACGTCTTCCCGCCCATGAATACACGACGCGAGTTGTTGAAGACGGCAAGCCTGGGCGCGTTGGGGCTCGGGGCAGGCGCGCTGGCCGCCGAATCCTTCGCCGCCGACGCTGTGCCCAGCGCAAAGACGCCCGCGGCAGGCGTCGACAGCGCACAGGCCGCCAGCGATGGCGCGGGCCGGCGTGCACTTGCGACCGACCTCCACTGCGCGCCGCAGAGCCCACCGCCGGCCTGGGCGCGCGGAATCGAGAACCAGCGGCGCGCTGATTATGGCGATGGCCGCTACCTCAACCCCATCGTCTCCGGCGATCGGCCCGACCCGTCGATCGTCAAGGACGGCGACGACTACTACATGACCTTCTCCAGCTTCGAAGCCTATCCGGGCCTCTTGATCTGGCACTCGCGCGATCTGCTGAACTGGCAGCCGATCGGGCCGGCGCTGACCCGCAACATCGGCTCGGTGTGGGCGCCGGAGCTGATCAAGCACGCGGGGCGCTTCTACATCTACCTGCCGACCAAGCAGACCGCGGCCCCGGGCTCGAAGACCACCAGCTGGGTGATCTACGCCGAGGACATCCGCGGGCCGTGGTCCGAGCCCATCGACCTCGACTTGCCGAACCATATCGATCCGGGGCATGCAGTCGGCGAGGACGGTTCGCGCTGGCTGTTCCTGTCTGGCGGCGATCGCGTGCGGCTGGCTGATGACGGGCTGTCGCGCATCAGTGAGCCCGAGCACGTCTACGACCCCTGGCGCTACCCGCCAGACTGGGTGGTCGAAGCCTTCGCACCGGAGGGCCCGAAGATCACCCGCCGCGGCGAGTACTTCTATCTGATCACCGCGGTCGGCGGCACCGCCGGCCCACCGACCGGGCACATGGTGATCGCGGCACGCGCGACGTCGATCCACGGGCCGTGGGAGCACCACCCGCGCAACCCGCTGGTGCGCACCCGGTCGGCGGCAGAACAGTGGTGGTCGCGCGGCCACGCCACCCTGGTGGAAGGGCCGAAGGGCGACTGGTGGGGCGTCTACCACGGCTACGAGAACGGCTTCTGGACGCTGGGCCGGCAGTGCCTGCTGGCGCCCGTGCAGTGGAACGAGGACGGCTGGTTCGACTTCGGCGGCGGCGATCTGTCGCAGCCCTTGCCGGCGCCCAGCCCGCCTGCGCCCGGCCGCGAGCCGCCCCCGCACGGCATGGCGCTGTCGGATGACTTCAGCGCGCTGCGCTACGGCCTGCAGTGGAGCTTCTTCCGCCCGGCACCTGACGAGGCCGAGCGTCTGCGCGTCGACGATCGCACCCTGCACTTCGCGGCCCGCGGCAGCGCGCCGTCGAGTTCGCCGCCGCTGCTCTGCGTGGTCGGCGAACAGGCCTACGAGTTCGAGTGCGAAATCGAAATCGATGAGGGCGCCGTCGCCGGCCTGCTGCTGTGGTACGACGACCGGCTCTACTGCGGGCTCGGTTTCGATGGCGAGCGCTTTGTCACCCACCAGTACGGCATCGAGCGCGCGCGCCCGGCCAACCCGCACGGGCGCCGTCTGCACATGCGCGTGCGCAACGACCGCCACATCGTCACCTTCGACACCTCCGACGATGGCCGCCACTGGACCCGCTACGACCGCGGCATGGAAGTCTCCGGCTACCACCACAACGTGCGCGGCGGCTTTCACATGCTGAAGCCCGGGCTGTATGCGGCCGGGCAGGGCGAGGCGCGGTTCCGCGGGTTCCGCTTTCGCGCGCTGGACGAGGTGTCCGGCGGCTGAGGGCGAGCGGGAGTGCAGCGCTGCCGCGTTGCGGTGATCTGAGTCGAGCTGTGCCGAGGCTGCGGGGCGATGCAATCCATCGGCCTGCGGGACGAACTTGCCGCCGGCTGGATTGCGCTCGATGCCGAGCTGCTGCCTGGGCCCGCGCAGGCCGGCGACCCGCTGCACCTGCACTCCGCGCCCACTGGGTCGGCGTCCACGCATGCGCACCGTGCGTCGCTCGCGCGGGTGAGTAAAGCCGCAGCGCGTGGCATCGACCTCCGCGCACTGCCCGCGACGCTCCCCCAGCGCAGCGATTCCGTGAGGCACTGCGTCGCCGAGATTGCCGTACATGTCAGCCGCTACTGCTGGCCTGTGAACAGCGTCGCCAACCTGCGAAAGCGCGCACTGGCGCCCAGGCATGCGCTGGCCCTGCGCGAGTTCGTGCTGGGACACGAGGCGCTGCACCGGCTCAACGAGCGCGAACCGCTGTACTGGGTGCTGGGCACACGAACGCGTGTTCGGCGTGCTGGCGCTGAAGAGCGAGCCTGTGGATCCGCGGCTTTGAGGTGGGTTGCGCGTCCGGTGAGCTCGTCGAGCAGGACGCATGTGGCAAAACAAGACCTGACCCCGGATTTAAGGGGCAGGCTCATCAATCTTGTGAGAGGATGAGCCTGTCACTTTGTTGCGGGGTTTTGTTAAGACTGGCTTCCCGACCCTGGTAGTCGGGTTCCGGTCGATCCAGAACTTAATTGAGGAAGAGTTCTGAAGAATGGGGTCAGAGTCTTAACCTGCGACGGAAGAATCAACCTGACCCCTTTTCATGGCCCAAGATCAAGTAATAAACGAACCTGATCCCGTTCATCGTTACGACGCCTCCGCCCTCTGCCCCAGCAAGACGCGAGCCGGCAGTGGAGGCAGATAACGTTCCGTGACGATGCCGAGGTCGCCATCTCGGCTCGAGCCGAGCGTGACATGTTTGGCTGAATTGGCGTTGCGCACCGGCAACCTTCTGCAGAAAAGTTCGGCTAGTGCGGAGTCTTCCACCGCACACACAATCTGTCTGCCCTCGGCCACCAGCTGTGCAGTCAGCTCGGCCAGATGCACCGTGCGGAAATCGTCGACATGCTGCACGGGGTCATCAAGCATGATTGTCCGCCAGCGGCTCCAAGCCAAGGACAGATTCACTGCGAGCAAAAACGCTAGGCCAGTGGCGCGCCTTTGCCCACTCGAAAACAAGAATTGCGGGTTAAGGTCGTCACCGACCTGCAGCTTGAGAAACTTGCGCACATCTCCGCGAATCGAGTATTCGATGTCACGCCAAACAGGATGTGGCCTCAGGCGCCTGTACAGCTCCGACATCAGTGGAAGCACACGATCCAGCCGTCTATCGAGCGTTTCGCCAGCTGCCCGCCGCGCGGCATCATGCAGCGCCTGCGCAGTCACCTCAGCCTTCCGCGCTCGACCCGCGCGCTCCTCGACAGACCGTAGCTTTTCCATGGCGCGCTCTTCGTCGCGCTTTGCCTGATCGAGCTCAGTATTGAGTTGAACCGTTTCCACAACGCGCATCGCGCGCTGCGCCTGCGCCACCCGCGCGCGGGTTTGCTCGGACTCTGCCAGCAAATCCGCCGAGGTCACCATCTTTGGCCAGCCTCGTTCCAAACAGAGCGCGTCGAATCTCTCAATGAGCCCTAGCGTCATCGAGACGATGCCCTCAGCCTCGTCGAGCGAGGAGACCGCAGCTTGGAATCGTGCTGCTGCCAGCTTCGATGCTTGTGCTTGTCGTGCTTCGGCTGCTGCGCGTTGGTCGAGAGCCATCGCGAGCTCCTCGGCTAGCGTCGTTCCCCTCTGGAAAGTGTCGAGCCTATGCTCGCTGTGGCACAACGGGCAGTGGCCGTTGTGCAACCCGATGCGTCGCCCGAGTTCCACCAGCGCCACTAGGTCTCGGGCATGCTGCGCCAGCGCCTCGGATGAAGGAACGTTTGCGGTTTGGGATTCGAGGATGCGCAGCGCGTCCGCCGCTGCATCCGCCTCTTGCCTGGCGGCGAGGTGCGCGCTTTGAAAATTCGGCAAGGCTTCGCGAGCAACTAGCGCTGCATCTGCCAAATTCGCCAACTCTTGAGTTGCTTCAATACCCGCAACGGCGCGAGCAATTGCCTCGCGCGAGGGACCAATCAATTCGTCGACCGGTGCAGTGGAGGAGGCGAATTGCCTCAACTGCTCGACGGCCTCGGCAAGCACACTGTCCGCAACGATCTTGCTACGCAATTCATCGATGCGGCGAGTAGCTGCCATCAACTCTGAGTTCTGCTGTATAACTGCTTGTTGCGCAGCCTGCATACGCTTTTTAGCCGAACTTACTAGTTGAGCGGCACGCGAGATCCAGTGTTCAGAATCGTTGGCACCCAGTCCGTCACGCAGCAATGCGTAGCGTTCAGTTTCCTTCAAGTCGAGTGTCAGTGCTGCGATGTGCTCGTCGCGAATGACAGTCGAGGAACAGACTTGCACAATGGGATTGGTTGGTGAATTTTGAACGTCGCACAGCCGCCCTGTCATGCGTTGAATTTCGGCGTCATCGGGTCCCCTGAACTCGGATCTTCGGACGGAAAATGCGTGCTCAGCGTCGATGAATCCGACTTCTACGTAGCGGTCTTCAGGCAACTCCCCAGAGCCCTTCCACCACAGGTAGTCTGCGATCGTTTCTCCATCCGCCCTGGCGCCGGGATACTTGCTTAAGTGCCCGGTGAGCGCGTACTCGACTGCGTCAAAGATCGTGCTCTTTCCGACCCCGTTGCGACCGTCGATTATGGTGAATTCGGAGGCAAGATCCAAGCGCAGCCTCTTGCGGTAGCCGCGAAATCCGCACAACTCTACATAGGCTAGCCTCACAGCAATTCCTCCAGCACCTGCAGCACCACGCCTTCGTCGGCATCCGACAAGAATGCGTTAAGAACGCGCTCCGGCAGTTCTGGTGTGCGTCGCCGAATCTCGTCCCGCATGTCAATTGCATCGAGGCGCGGGGCGCTTTGCAGCGGCAAGAGGGGTAGAAAAGCGGCTCGCAGGTCCGAGCCGTCGCGCACGCGCGCGCGCACGACCTTTCGTGTTCCGCGGAGATCTTCCTCTATAGCCCCTAGAGCAATCATCGCAGAATGGTCAGCCGAATCAGGTGTGAGAAGAAACATATATGTATTCCATGCCTTCGTCTCCGCGCGGCGCAAACCAAACTGGTACTTTGAGACGGCTAGGGATGAATCCATTGTCCAAGCCTCAATGAGTTGCTCGCAGCTTTCGTACGGCACGACGAAGCCCATCACTGTGTCGTTTTCGAACACCAGCACTTCACGCGAGCCGAGCGCTGTCAACTCGATCGCGCACCCGGCTTCCTGGAGAACCTGCTGACTCAGCGAGATCAAGCTCATCACAGTCCGAGCTCCTTGGTGGCTTCGCCTCGGGTAAGCCAGCGAATGTCGGCTCCGCGCGCAATGCTGGACCCGCTGCTGCTCCGGGCGATGTTGGCCGGCAGGCCATCGGGGTCCGCTCCTACGGCGATGACCACATCAGGCGCCGTCGCCGGCGGACATTCTCTGGCGCGAACGTCCTTCACCACATGCAAGAGTTCGTTGGCGGTGCGTAGTACGCGGATGCGTTGGTCGTTGAGTCGCCAGTAGGGGCCATCGGGTACCGCACCGGCGTTCCGCAACTTCAAAACTGTCAGGCCCAGAGTTGTTTCGTTAGGAGGCTCCATTGAAGAAGCTGGCGAGTTTGGCGGACAACCGGCCAAGTCGCGACGCATAGCCCACAATTCGTGGTTTTCCAAGTCAGGAGGTTCGGTCAGCATTGCCGGCGGCACTACGAATTTCTCTGCTTTAAACGCCTCAATTCCGCTCCCGATGACGCGACGAATAAACGTCTTAGAGAACTCCTTGCGCAGCGCTGCCAAAAAATCTGCTCCCGAGGCTCTGACTTGGTAGAAGCCGTTTTGTACCTTCTCTCCCAGAGCGTGCAAGGCCGGCGCCTTTCTCGGCAAATCAGTCCCCACGGCCGTGTCAACAACCACGATTCGAGTGGGTTGGACTTGGTCAAGCACCTGGGCCAACACTGCGTTGAGGTAGTCCCAGTCGGTCCAATAGCCAACTATGAGCACATCGCGATTGAGCCAGTTTACCGCGAGCCAATTCGCACTTGATGCGATTCGATCCGCAATTGGAGGCGCGGTGATTTGAGTTCGCGCCCACACCATATGCCGAGAGTCCTTTTGCCGGCAGCCGTGGATTTTTAGTAAGGGCGATACGCCCGACGGAACGGTCGCCACTTCCAGGCCGTCAAGTCCCACCTCAATTTGTCCAAACAGTGGTTGGCCTGCAGCTTCAATGAGCACGTCCACGTTCGTGGTTACAGTGGACTTGATCGCGCCTGTGAACATCAAATCCGCGATCGCGATGTGCCCCTCATTGGGGTTTCCAGCGAAGGCGTGAGCATCAATAAGGGTGCGGAAGTACACCGCGTCAAGCTCGCCGCGGGCGAAGAAATACTCTGCTTGCTCTTCTACATTTTCAGACAGTGGCGCCCGTGTCATTCCGTGAGTGCGGTCGTACCTGCGCTTGGCCTCTTGCGCGATAGTCCAAGCACTAGGCAGGTTACTTGGTGGCGCCATCGACAGGCCTGCACCCGCGAGCAGAACCAAGCGCCCGGCGAGTAAAGATTCCAGCATCTTCTCTACGCCAGCGTCGAATTCGAGTTCGTTCATAACGCCCCTTGAGGCCGGTCCGTTTGCTTGCGAAGGGCGAGAGGACACCCTGAGCTTATCGTGAGGCAAGACGTCGGGCTTGCCTACGTCTTGGAAGGCTGGCTTGCGATTGGGCCCGGTTAGCTTTGGCAAGCGCCGGGGGCCAAGGGCAACAGCGGATCGCAACAGCCAATCAGTCCTGCGCTGCCAAGTCGAGCCGGGCGCGATGCGCTGCCGCCCGTGAGGGACTGGCTTCGTCACCGGCCGTGCCTCGATCCTACTTCCCCGGCATAGCAAACCCCCGCCCCCGCGCCCCAGCCCGCGGATGAGGCCGCTCTTCATCCTGATTCCGGCCTTCCTCACCTTCACCCCGCAGCTTGTAAGCCGGCGTCCACCGCGGCTCCTGCGACTTCGGTGCCTCGATCTCAAACCCACTGCGGCTGGTCGTATCGACGTGCGCGATCTCCAGCGTGTACTTGCCCGGCACCGGATACAGCCGATGCCCCAGCCGCTGTGACTCCGCGTAAGGCTGGTGCTTCAGCTCTCCACGCTTGTCAGCGTCCAGCGCTTCGAGTGCCTGCTTCTCGGCGGCGAGGGTGAGTTCGGCGTCCAGGGCCAGGTTCCACTTGAAGCTGTTCAGGCCTACCTGCGCCTCACGCTCGAACGTGGCGAGCGGGCGGTCTTTTTCGTCCAGCAGGCGGAAGCGCACGGGGCCGGCGGCTTTGGCCCAGTAGGTGCCGGTGAGTTCGGGCAGGTGTTCGGGGCGGTCGAACCAGGGGTCGGGGCGGCGGCGCCAGTCGCGGCTGGCCTTCAAGTCGTCGATGTGGAACAGGTGCACGGCGCTGTTGCGCACGTCGGCATCGAGCTGCTGCAGGGGCAGGGCGTCGACGATCCAGGCGCTGCGGCCGTGGGTGCCGGCGATCAGTTCGCGGTCGCGCGGGTGTACGAACAGGTCGTGCACGGGCACGTTGGGCAGGCCGCCGTCCAGGGCCAGCCAGCTGCGGCCGCGGTCCAGGCTGGTGTACACGCCGCGGTCGGTGCCGACGTAGAGCAGGTCGGGGTTGACGGTGTCCTCGCGGATCACGTTGACGGGCTCGGCGGGCAGGCCCTCGGCAATCGACTGCCAGCTCGCGCCGAAGTCGTCGCTGCGGTACAGGTAGACGCGGTCGTCGTCCTGCCGGTAGCCGTTCAAGCTGAGGTAGATGCGGTTGGCCTCGTGGCGCGAGAGTTCGATGCGGCTGACCCAGCGGTCGGCCGGTAGCCGCGCATCCACCTGCTGCCAGCGCACGCCGCCATCCAGGCTCACGTGCACATGGCCGTCGTCGGTGCCGACGCCGAGGCGGCCGAACTGCAGCGGTGATTCCGACAGCGCGGTGATCGTGGCGAAGGGCACATTGCCGCGCTCTTTCGAGCGGGTCATGTCGGGGCTGATGGCGGCCCAGCTGCGGCCGCGGTCGAAGCTGCGGTACAGGCGGTTGCTGGCCATGTAGACGGTGCGCGCGTCGTGCGGCGACAGGATCACCGGCGTGCTCCAGTTGTAGCGCAGCACGGGCTCGTTCAGCGGCGCGCGCGGGCGCACTTCGTGGCGTTTGCCGGCGCTGTCGATGCGGGTGTAGTAGCCGAACTGGTAGCCGGTGTAGGTGTCGCCGGATTCGTCGTCCACCGCCACCCACATGCCGTCGCCGCCGTTGATGGGCGACCAGTCTTCGCCCAGCTCCCAGCGGGTGCGACTGCTGCCTTTCCAGGTGCCGTTGTCCTGCATGCCGCCGTAGACGTTGTAGGGCTCGGCCATGTCGGCATAGATGGTGTAGAACTGGCCCAGCGGCTGCGCATCGAGCCGGCGCCAGGTGATGCCGGCGTCGTAGCTCACGTCCAGCCCGCCGTCGTTGCCCACCACGATGCGCTGCGGGAAGTTGGGGTCGATCCACATCGCCTGGTAGTCGACGTGCACGCTCTCATGGTTGGTGTAGCCGGACCAGGTCTTGCCGCCATCCGCGGAGACGATCAGCGGCACGCCCATGGTGTAGACGCGCTCGGCGTCGCTGGGGTCGACCGCGATTTCGCCGAAGTAGTAGCCATAGGTGTAGGTGACTTCGCGGATGGGCTCGTCATGCGTGCGCCGCCAGCTGCCGCCGCCGTCGTCGGTGCGCCAGACGGTGTGGCCCCAGGTCGGGTTGTCGAACAGCGCGTCGTTGCCGTCTTCGAGGCGGCTGATCAGCTGCTGCAGGGTGATCGAGCCGTCGCGCACCTGCGCGAGAAGGCCCTTGGCATCGAGCTCGACCGGCAGGTCGGCGCCGCGGATGAAGCGTTCGATTTCTTCGGGGTCCTGCTTGAGGAACTCGTCCTTGCTCATCGTGCGCAGGCGCTGCGGTGAGAGCGGGCGGTCGCCGAGGTCGCGCAGGTTCTCCGGCAGCTCGGCCCAGTGGTCGATGCTGGCGTAGACGGTGTCGGGCTGGCTGGCGGCGATGGCCAGGCCAATGCGGCCCACGCCAGCGTCCTGCGGCAGGCCACCGGCAAGCTGACGCCACGTGCGGCCGCCGTCTTCGGATTTGTAGATGCCTGAGCCGTCGCCGGCTTCGGTGAACTGCCAGGGCGCGCGGGTGCGTGTCCACAGCGCGGCGTAGAGCACGTCGGGGCGGGTGGGGTCGATGACGAGGTCGCTGGCGCCGGTCCAGTCGTCGTTCGGTTTCAGAACGTGGGTCCAGGTGCTGCCGCCGTCTTCGGTGAGATAGATGCCGCGCTGGCCGCCGGGCGTGTAGAGCTTGCCTGCAGCGGCGACGAGTACGCGCTGGCTGTCGCGCGGGTCGACCAGGATCTCGGCGATGCGGTCGGTGCCGGTGAGGCCCTTGCGCTCGAAACTCTTGCCGCCATCGCGGCTGACGAACACGCCGTGGCCGCCGTAGTTGGAGCGCGCGGCATTCGGTTCGCCGGCGCCGATCCAAAGGGTTTCGGGTGCTGAGGGGTCCACCGCAATCGCGCCGATCACGGTGTTCGGCAGCTGATCGGTGAGGGGCTCAAACGAGCCACCGTTGTTGGTGGTCTTCCACACGCCACCGGTCGCGTAGGCCACGTAGAAGGTGTAGGGCTGGCCCGGCACCGAGGCCAGATCCACCACGCGCCCGCCTTGCCCGGTCGGGCCGATGCTGCGCCAGTTCAGGCCCTTGAAGATCGACGCATCCTGCATCTGCTGATGCTGCTGCCACGCGGCTTCGCGCTGCTCGGGCGTGCTGGGCGCGCCGGGGATTGGCCGTGCTGCTTCTGTGGGGGTTGCCAAGGAGAGCAGGAGCAGGGTTCCGATCCAGGGGGCAGTGCGCATCGATGGGGTCTCCGGGTGGCGGTGCGAGGGCAGGGTAGGTGTGGGGCGGGGTAGCGGTGCGGGGGCAGGGTAGGTGTGGTGTTTCGCAGATGGGGGGGCGTGTGGCAAGTGCTGTTCTTCTGACTTCGAAGCCTCGCTTCGCTTTGCTCCCCTCTCCCCCTGTGGAGCGAAGCGGGCCGCTCTCAAGCTCCCGGTGGGAGCTTGAGGCCCGATGAGCCCGAGCGAAGCGAAGGCGGGTTGGGGGAGAGGGGTAGAAGACGTGCGGCGAGAGTTGTCACCCTCTCCCCAACCTGCCTTCGCTTCGCTCGGGCTCCAGAGAGCGT
>NZ_JBILJQ010000128.1:0-7098 GCF_044377145.1 Aquimonas sp. | reverse complement strand
TCGTGACCCTGCCCAGTGAACTCGGAAGCAACGAGATCGCAAGCATGAGCGAATCCGCCACTCAGGAGAACGAATGACAGCTATCTGGTGAACAGGCTGTCTCAAAGGGGTTGACGCGTTCCGCAGGATGTGATTGAGGTATGCGATGCGCTGAACCTGCGCAGCGGCGTGACCTTCATCGGGCACTCGGTCAGCAGCAGCATTGGACTGCTCGCATCCATCGCCAGACCGGAGCTTTTTGAGCGCTTGGTCCTTATCGGCCCATCGCCCTGTTTCATGAACATGCCGCCAGACGACACAGGGGGCTTCGAGCGGCAGGACCTGCAAGATCTCGTTTCGCTGATGGATCAGAACTACATCGGCTGGGCAAACTACCTCGCCCCCGTGGTCGCGGGTGGAGCGGATCACACAGCGGTGTCAGGCGAGCTGTCCGACAGCTTCTGTTCGACGGATCCCGTCGCCGCGCGCGTCTTCGCCCACGCCACGTTCTTTGCTGACAACCGGGCCGACCTGCCGAAAGTGTCGCGCCCCAGCCTGATTCTTCAGCATCGGCTTGATGCGCTCGCGCCCTTGAGCGTTGGCACCTACATGCATTCAAACCTCAAGCGCAGCACGCTTGAAGTGCTCGACGTGGTGGGCCACTGCGGATATATGAGTCGCCCGGATCTGGTGGTGGACGCCATCCGGCGCTATCTGCAAGCGCCTGCTGCTGGTTGATGCAACTCACCGTGCTGATCGAATCCATGTTCGACAAGCTGCCGTGCCCGGCGCTCGTTAACGATGAGTCTGGGCAGGTTCTGGCCTCCAACCAGGGTTTGATCAGCCTGATCGGCCAGGACGCGGCGCACTGGAGCGGACGAACGATGGATGAGTTCCTGCCGCCCGCCAGCCGCATCTTCATGCAAACGCACGTCTGGCCCATGCTGTTGCGGGACGGGTGCGTATCCGAGCTGTATCTCAAGTTGATCGGGGCGGACGGCGCGCGCATTCCGGTCATGGTGAACTGCCGCAAGGACAACTCCAGTGACGAGGCTCGGTTCTACTGGGCCTTCTTCGTGGCGCAGGAGCGCAGCAAATTCGAAGCGGAACTGGTCGGCGCGCGCAACGACGCTTTGGGCTTGGCCAAGTCACTCGCCGAGCGGGAAAAGTTTGTCAAAACCATTACTGACGCAATGCCCGGCATGGTCGCCTACTGGGATCAGGATCGCTGCTGCCGCTTTGCAAACCGAGCCTGCATGGAGTGGCTTGGCAAGTCTCCCGAACAGGTGTTGGTCTCAAACATGCGCGACGTTCTTGGGGAACGGCTCTACGCGCTGAACGAGCCCTACATCAAGGGCGCGCTCAGCGGCTCGGTACAGCACTTTGAGCGAAAGCTCATCAAGGCCGACGGCAGCACCGGATACGTGCTCGCCCACTACATTCCAGACCTTGATTCCACCTGCAACGTGATCGGCTTCTTTGCGCTGCTGATGGATGTGAGCATGCTGAAAATCGCGGAAGCCGAGCTGCAGCTGGCGGCCAGCATCATTCAGAACACGATAGAGGGCATCGTCGTGCATGACGCCAACTGGAACATTCTATCGATCAACCCGGCATTCACCGCGATCACGGGCTACACCGCCGGAGAGGCCGTCGGGCAGACTGTCAGCAACCTCAGATCCGATCATCACGATAGAACGAATTTTGCCGAGGTATCACGAAAGCTGATTGAGACAGGGCAGTGGGAGGGCGAAACCTGGAGCCGACGAAAGAACGGCGACACCTTCCTGAAACGGCAGACCATCACCACGATCCGCAGCGATATCGATGAGCCGGTTCGCTATGTGACGGTCTTCAATGACATAACCGAGCGCTGGCAGAAGGACGAACGGCTCAGGCACTTGGCATTGCACGATCCGCTGACGGACCTGCCAAACCGCACGCTGCTGTTGGAGCGCCTGAGTCAGCTCATCGGCATCACCGATCGGGAGACTCGCGGCATTGCGTTGCTGTTCCTCGATCTGGATGGATTCAAGGAAGTCAACGACCGCTTCGGCCATGAAGCCGGCGACCAGATGCTGCACAGCGTTGCCAAAAAGCTGACCGGGCTGGTTCGGCATTCGGACACGGTGGCGCGCCTTGGCGGCGATGAGTTTTTGATCCTGTTGGACAACCCTGCCAGCAAGGGCGAGATCGAGCAGATCGCTGAGCGCATCATCGAAGCGATCAACCAGCCCATCCTGGTTCAGGGCAACGCTACAAGAGTGGGTGTGTCGATAGGAATTGCAATTCACCCGGACGATGGACCCAGCGCGACCCAACTTATGCAAAGCGCCGACGAGGCGATGTATCTCGCGAAAAGTTCCGGCAAGAACACGCTGCGTTTTTCGCCTGCGGTGAGTGCATTGTGACTGGTGCTGGAACCCCGGAAGCCACTGCATGCTCGGCCGCTTCAATGCTTGGCTAGCGCTGGTCGTCAATACGACGGATCCCGTCTCACTTTGGGCTTCCTGTGGGGTCGTATCGCGACAGAGAAACCCTGCAAAGGCGGGTGGACACAAGAATTTCGATTGGCCCGCGCAAAGTAGATTCCACCTCTGCTTCTCGGTTCTTTCAGCCACGCAAATCCCGGTCTCAATGAAAGCGGACTCTGCCTCCCGCATTTCCTGATTTTTTTGGCCAAATCAAGGGGAGCCAGATCGACCGGGATCCGGCAGCTACTTGGTCGTGGGAAGAAACAGCCACCGCTAGCACTTTCCGATGAGATTCCTCATAACGGGCGATGTCCCGTCACAGCTCGATTTATAACCCGCGCGGCCTGCAGAAGGTTCTCCCGATCGAAATCCATTTCAATCTTGCAGTCAAGGGGCGTGCGGAAACGAACTTTCCGTCTCGAGCACTGAATAACGAGGCAGGGCGACCACCTTGAATCCTTGAACTGCGCAGACTCAATACACTCCAAGGGAACCCGACGCCATCGGGCAAGCCAGAGCCAAAAGGGGCTGTACAGATAGAACGCCTGTCCAGTCGCGGCCAGCCCGTAGTCCCATGTTCGATGAAAGGTTGGATTTGACGCGCTCCAATGAATTCTCTCCCCGGGCGGCAGCTTGAGACGAGTGAACGGGAAATCCCCGGTTGCGGAGTTCATGGCGCCATGGTTCCCAACAGTTGAGCTGTCCTAAAGGCAGGTGATCCGCGCTTGGTCAGATGTAGCCCGCGTTGCCGGGAAGAAAGTGTTGGCAATAACGCCACTCGATGACCGCTTGATCGTCCAAGTAGGCGTCCGGCTTCGGCAGAAACGCGATAAAGCACTGCTCGATTCCGAGCTCGACGGCCGAGCGTTTCGCATACTCGGCACCACCTGAGCTCCACAGGTACAGCGCAACGCCGGCCCTATGAAGGTCAAGCACACTCGAAATGACCGAGGGCATGGGAATGCGCTTGGTCCCGACAGAGCGAACCAAGGTGTCATCCACGTCTACCAAAACCACGCGCTGTTTCACTTCATGGCTCACTTTCCGGTTTGGCGGCAGCGGAAGCGGCGGATCATCCGCCAATAGGACTCACTATGCGAGACCGGGTCAAGTGTCTTGACCTGACCCCCGATTCACTTATGTGTTCATGCCGCGTGGCGCATGAGTTGAACTTGCAGGCTTGGTTATGCGGAGCCCGCCCGAACCGCCGCCCTGAAGAGCTCGTTGAGCTCGTCATGCACTACGTCTCTGCCGAGCACTTCGGGTCGGCCTTGCCCGGAAAACTCAGGGCCATGGCGCTCGAACTCTTCCTCGACGAAGCGGTTGATCTCCTCGACCTTGGGCCCGACCCCCAACTCACCGCTGCGACGCTTCGCCTCAAGCAGGCGCTCCACGCTGGGCCGGAGCGATTCGGGCAGCACGCTGTCCATCAAGCGCTCGAACTCCACGGGCGGAACGCCCAAGCCCTGCTGGATGTAGCGGATCGCCAGCAGCGGGCGCAGAACGTAGAAGTACTTCTTCAGCCGAACCTGATCATGGAACAGGTGCTCGCGCGCATTGCCGCGTGCCATGTGGCTGTAGTGGTAGCAGAGCGCGGTGCGGTTCATCACCTGCGGCGCGAGGGCCCGCAGCGCTTCCGCGCAGGGGCCTTCCTCGATGTAGCGGACGGGGCTGTTCAACCACTCCATCAGTGCGCCGTTGGTGCGCGTGAGCAGGTACAGCGCCTTGCGCAGGTCCCAGCCGCCGCAGTCGATCTCATCGGTGATCGGGTACTCGATGACATCGCGGCGGCGCTCGACGTCGAAGGACAGGTACCAGTCCGCGTCCCGCACATAGAGGAAACGCACGTCGTAGTCCGAATCCGGCGACGCGAAGCCCCAGGCACGGCTACCGGACTCGCAGGCGTAAAGAATGCGAACCCCATGCTCAATCTCCGCTGCACGCAGCCGCCTCAGAATCTCGTCGCGAATCGCGCCACCTACAATTGATTCGCCAGTCATGAACTCAGAGCCACAAGAAGGAAGGTTTGGGTTATCTCATGCTTCGACACGTCGCGGCCTTTCTCGGCGGGGGAGTCAGGAGGGCCAGACAGGCTCGACCTATCGGTCGGGTGACGGGCGCCAGCGACATCCTTTACGAATACGGATGTGCCAAAACAAGACGTGATCCCGGATTCCATTGTCAGCCCTGCTGACACGGGCGGCGCAATGGTGACCCCGGATTTCGTTGACCCCTTATTCGTTTTCACCCTTCGCGACATTGCGCTGCTTCCTCGTCGGTAAACTCGACGTCTTCTATCTGCAGAAGGCCGCTAGCAATCGCTGGCTCAAAGCTCTGGAAGAAGCGCTTGCGATCGTACGGACTCCAGATAGCGCGCCCCTCCTCGCCAGGGACTTTAAGCATGACGAGCTCAAGGTGAGCTTCGACGTTCCTTGTCACGCGGTAATGGTGAATCTTGGAGAGCATTACATACAATCGATCCCGGTAAATTGGGTTGACTAGGCGTTCAGGACGGATATCGATGAACGTCTCATGCTCAACGCTCTTCACATATCCATCGAAGATGGGCTGGACGTTGCTGATTGGATCAATTCCCTGAAACTGAAACGATAGCTTCGCATCTTTGATCAGGTTCGATGGGCTGATTCCGCGGCGCTGGAGGATCTTCGTAAGCGCAATATCCTCAGCTCTCGCCCAGTTCATACGGGTGCGAGCAGGAGTTTCTGCCGCTATAACCGAAAGCGCGCGGCTCTCGGTGCTGTTCTTCTCTTCCACCTCTGCTTCTGTCGCTCGCTGGATTGTGGCAGGGGAGGCATAGTAATCACCTTGTACGGTTGTACTACTCTGGCGCTGAGCCTGAGAGTTACTAACGTGGATCAGCTGCGAAAGCAAATATGCGTTCTGCTTCTCAAGCTTTTCAACCTCAACCTCCTTCTTCCGGATCTCACGCGTAAATGAGAGTAGCTTTCCGACCGAAAAATTATCGAAAACCTCGGAGAGCACAAGCACAACCAGTAGCCCAATTAACGACAGCAAACCTGGAGAAATCTCTCCGACCGGATCAATGGAAAGAAACCTGAAGAGAACCATCCCTGCAATGAGTAGGCAAAGCAGGGCGATCAGAACTCTGACGAAGGTGTTGTTGCGTGCTTGAGTGCTAGGTTCTGCCATGGTCGACCCCTTAGGGTTCTAACGCTCAACGGAATCGGCCTTGCGCGGTTTTGTGCGCAAGGTCCGGTTGACGCAGGTTTGAGAAAAGGCGTCGGACAAATTGGATCATCGAGGCGAATTGAGCTGACTCCTATTCTGATTATTCGTTGTCGGGAGGGGGCGGCTTAGATGAACTGAGGCATCTGGCAAAGCAAGGCTTAGCCCCGGATAGATTAGGCACTCTGCTCTTGAGCCCCGCTTGCTGAATTCAGTTTCAGTCGCAAGCGAAACCATTAACTGAGGTCAGACGGGTCCAGGACCTGCTTCCTGATCCAGTTGGTAAGCCCTGAATTGCATGGTTTGACGCGAAGCTAAAGTCGAGGGTGTTGCAATTGGGAAACCGCAAGGTGATTGAACCCCAGGGCAAGTCTTGAAGCTGAGCTGGCTCGAACTGGCCTCCGAAACCACCCCCCGCCTTGCCCGCGAGTTGCACTGTGATGCTAGTCGCGCCAGGCGTGAAAACTCCTGATCCGACGAGCCAGAAAGGAAAGCCTTCAGCGTCAAAGGTGTACCAGCTGACAACGACCAGACTTGTGGCACCTGCCTCAGCGACCTCTAGAAGGATGCCTTCACCGCCTCGGCCCGGCTGAAAATAAGAACCAGTCAAACGGCCACTGAGCGGAAGCAGGGATGGCACGTTGGCGTAGTCCGTGCTTGAGTAGGCCGGAACCAACGTTTCAGACATTATGGTGCCTTCCGGATATTCACCACGAATTGTGAATGATCGATTCAGATCAGGCGCCCCCTGTGTTTGGAATGCCCCCTCCCCGATTTCTACTGCATATGTGGTTACGCGTTGGCCCAGGTGCACAAGCGCGAATGATTGCCGAGTATTCGGCTCATAGGACAAGCGTGCAAGCCATTCCTTGCCGTCTTGACGGATAAGGAACTGTGGGACTAGAACGTTGCCGGCTGCTACGCTCATGGTCAGGAGGAGGGCACTCTTGCTGGCTGAGCATGGCACCCGCCAGAACCCCAAGTTGACGTTTACGGTTGCGCCTGTCGAGTAATCGCGAAGGCGTCCCACAATGGCGAGTCCTGGTCCCTGTGGGCTCGTAGGTAAAGGATGCGAGACGCAGCTTGGGGGATAGAGTCTGGCAGGGTTTGTTATTCCATCGGATTTGAGAGGGCTTTGGCTCGCTTGAGCGATTTTCTCGCCACTGCCCGAGAAGTCGACGGTGGACATGTCGCCCAGCGATCTCACCTCGACTGCGGATGCCGGAAAAGCCATTGATATTGCAAAAACAATCCAGAAATTCATCTTCATTTGCTTTCGATCTCCTTCTGCGGAAACGCATGTGCCACTGTGGTTTTCGGTCCTAGGGAAGCTCTGAACAACGCGACCGGATGACCCCTTTGTGTCCCACGAGTCGATTTTTTGATGCTTCGACCCGAGATCGCGCAGCTCTGGCGGCCCATCGACTCGCCCGGCACT